>CAYLNA010000072.1:0-8307 GCA_964384665.1 uncultured Desulfovibrionaceae bacterium
GATCCCGACCCTTTGAACCTGACGCAGTTCATGCTGCCGGAGGGAAGCTGGTTCATCACCTCATGTCCGATCCCGTGAACCGCGCCCCTGGCGCGGTTTTTTGATGCCCGCGCGCCGGCAGCCATCACGGAGGAGACATGCCCATCATCGTCAACGGACTTGAACGCGAATACAGGCCAGGCCAAAGCCTGCGCAATCTGATCGCATCCATGAATCTCGATCCGGCCGTGGTCGTGGCCGAACTGAACCGGGACATCGTGCCCGGCGCGGATTTCGGCTCAACAGTCCTGCGCGACGGCGACCGCCTGGAACTACTGAGCTTTGTCGGAGGGGGATGACGCGACCACGCCGCCAACACGCCCGCGAACACCCCACACCCATCAGGAGCATCGCCATGGAACAGTCAGATATTTTCGAATTGGGCGGACATCGCCTGAGCAGCCGTCTCTTCACCGGCACCGGCAAATACGGAGACGACGCCATCATCCCGACCGTGTGCGCGGCCTCGGGCTCCCAGGTCATCACCGTGGCCCTGCGTCGGGTGGACCTGGACCGACAGGCCGACAACGTCATGCGCCACATCCCCGAACACATGATCCTTTTGCCCAACACCTCCGGCGCGCGCACGGCGGACGAGGCCGTGCGCATCGCCCGTCTGGCCCGAGCCATGGGCTGCGGCGATTGGATCAAGATCGAGGTCATCTCCGACACCCGCCACCTTTTGCCCGATGGTTATGAAACGGTAAAGGCCACGGAGATTCTGGCCAAGGACGGTTTCGTGGTCCTGCCCTACATGAATCCGGACCTCTATGTGGCCCGCGACCTGGAAAACGCCGGCGCGGCGGCCATCATGCCCCTGGGCGCGCCCATCGGCACCAATCGGGGCTTGCGGACCGAGGAAATGCTCCGCATTCTCATTGACGAGATGGATTTGCCCATCATTGTCGACGCCGGCATCGGAGCGCCGAGCCAGGCCTGCCAAGCCATGGAAATGGGCGCGGCGGCCTGTCTGGTCAACACGGCCATCGCCACGGCCAGCGATCCCGTGACCATGGGCCGCGCTTTTGGCCGGGCCGTGGCCGCCGGACGCGCGGCCTATCTGGCCGGATTGGGTCCGGTGTCGAGGCTGGCCCAGGCCTCCTCGCCCCTGACCGGATTTCTGGACGGAGGCGAGGCATGAGTTTTCTGCCCATCGTCCGCCAGCTGACCCAGGAGCCGCTGGAGGAACGTCTGCGCGCCATGACGGCGTCGGACGCGCGGCGCGCCATCGGCAGAGAACGGCTGTCCGAGGACGATTTCCTGGCCCTGCTCTCCCCGGCTGCGGTCCCGAGTCTGGAAAGCATGGCCACTCGGGCGCGGGATCTGACCCGGCGCCATTTCGGCCGCACGATCAGCCTGTTCACCCCGCTCTATGTTTCCAACCACTGCGCCAACCACTGCCGCTATTGCGGCTTCGCGGCCACGAACTCCATCCCGCGCAGCAAGTTGACCCTGGACGAGGTTCGGGCCGAGGGCGAAGCCATCGCGGCCACGGGCCTGCGCCAGATCCTGCTTCTGACCGGCGAAGCCCCGCGCGCGGCCGGCGTGGAGTATCTGGAAGCCTGCGCGAGGGTGCTGCGGCCGCTCTTTCCGTCCATCGCCATCGAGGTCTTTCCCATGGCCACGGCGGACTACGCGCGCCTTATCCGCGCCGGAGTGGACGGCCTGACCGTGTTCCAGGAGACCTATGATCCGGCCCTCTACGCCGCGCTCCATCCGGCCGGTCCCAAGCGGGATTACGCCTTCCGTCTGAACACGCCCCAACGCGGGGCCGAGGCCGGCATGCGCGTGGTCAACATCGGCGCGTTGTTGGGCCTGACCGACTGGCGACGGGAAATCTTCGCCACAGGCCTGCACGCGGCCTGGCTGCAGCGGACTTACCCCGGCGTGGACGTGGCCGTGTCCCTGCCGCGCATGCGGCCCCACGCCGGCGCCTTTGAACCGGCCCATATCGTTTCCGACCGCGATCTGGTCCAGGCCATGACCGCCCTGCGCCTCTTCATGCCGCGTCTGTCCATCACCATTTCCACGCGCGAGGCCCCGGCCTTCCGGGACAACATCCTGCCCTTGGGCGTGACCCGCATGTCCGCCGGCGTGAGCACGGCCGTGGGCGGACACGCCAAGCCCGGCCAGGCCGGGCAGTTCGAGATCTCCGACGGCCGCGGCGTGGACGAAGTACGCCAGATGCTACGGGCCAAGGGCTACCAGCCCGTGTTCAAGGATTGGGAGCCGTTCGAGGCCACGGCGTGAACGCCTTCGAGCACGACCTGACCCGCTATCTGGAGCCTGGCTGGCTGGCCTTCGCGCGGAGCGTGCGTATCGGCGTCATCGGCGCGGGCGGCCTTGGGTCCAACTGCGCCCTGCATCTGGTCCGCTCCGGATTTTCCGATCTGGTGCTGGCCGATCCGGACCTGGTCGAGGCCTCCAATCTGAATCGACAGGCCTTCTTCCTGCGCCAGGTCGGCCAGCCCAAGGCGACGGCCCTGCGTGAAAATCTCCTGGCCGTGAATCCCGATGCGCGCGTGGACGCGTATGTTCTGCGCGTCGACGAAACCAACATCGCGGAAGTCTTCTCCTCCTGCCGGGCCGTGGTCGAGGCCGTGGACGAGAGTCAGATGAAAAAACGCATCGCCGAGGCCATCGTCCCTTCGGGCCGGCTTGTGGTCAGCGCCTCGGGCATGGGCGGATGGGGACGAACAGGGCGGATGACGGTCCGGGCCTTACGCCCGAATTTCATCGTTGTCGGGGACATGACCACGCCCTGCGACGCGGACTTTCCCCCCCTTTCTCCTGGCGTCGCCATGGCCGCCGCCATGCAGGCCGACGTCCTTTTGACCCATTTCATGAATCTATATCAGGAGGAAAGACCATGACCGGACGCGACCGGGTCACGACATTGATTAACGCTGGCGGTCTTTACGGATTGACCGCCGAAAAATTTTCCCTGGGCCGCGCCAACGCAGACGTGGTCCGGCGCATGCTGGACGCCGGGGTGCGCGTCATTCAGTACCGGGAAAAAACGAAAAAGATGGGCGCGAAATACGCCGAATGTCTGATTTTGCGGGATATGGCGAGAGAAACGGGCGCGGCCTTCATCGTCAACGACGACATCGACCTGGCCCTGTTGGTGGACGCCGACGGCGTGCATGTCGGTCAGGACGACCTGCCCGTGGCGGCGGTGCGGAAATTGGTCGGAAACGGCATGGCCATCGGTCTGTCCACGCACTCCCCCCACCAAGCCCGCGCCGCTGTCGAGGCCGGCGCGGACTACATCGGCGTCGGCCCCATCTTCGCCACCCAGACCAAGGACGACGTCTGCGCGCCCGTGGGACTCACCTATCTGGATTTCGTGGCGCGAGAGATCGCCCTGCCCTTCGTCGCCATCGGCGGAATCAAGGAACACAATCTGGCGGAAGTCGCGGCCCATGGCGCACGGTGCGCGGCCCTGGTCACGGAGATTGTCGGCGCGCCGGATATCGCGGCCACGATCGCCACGCTGCGCGGGATTATCGACGCGCCACGCGCCTGACCGTCGGCTCGGCGTGCTCTTCCTTTCCCGGATCCGCTGGCGACGTTCGCGCGCGCTTTGCCCGGTCTTCGGCGCGCTGCCCATTGCCTTGCTCCGGGCCTCTTTGGTATTTGTGTTTCATCGCATGACCGATGCCGCGAACGCGGCGTCGTCCACTCAACCCACTTCCCAAGGAGCCCCTCATGAAACGCGCTGTCCTGTTCTTCGCGGCGATCTGCTTCCTCGTTGCCGGCCCGGCCTTTGCCGCGCCCACGGATCAAGACAACGCCACGGCTCCGGCCATGGCCAAGCCGGCCCAAGACCCGCCCAAGTCAACCCAGGACCCGGGGACCTCGACATCCATCGTGAACAAGCTCCCCCTGGACATCGTCAGCAAGGGCACGGATCAGTGCGGGACCCTGTTGTCCTATAACTTGAAGGAAGAACTGGTCGCCAGCAAACTCTTCGTGCTGACTCCGGTGGAAAAGAAGAAGTTTGTCCTGCAAGTCCGCACCCAGTCGGAATTCCCGGACCGGCCCAGCATCGCCTCCCAATACGCCATCACCTTGGTTTATCAGGAAGATTCATCCACCCTGTCCTATTATCTGGATCAGATCCAGGGCCAGGTCCATGCCGAGGGGGTCGCGGCGGAAATGCAGAAAATCCTGGAGTGGTCGTACTCGACCCTCAAGCGCTATCACTATCTGCTGGACGAGTAAGGGCGGTGCGGCGGACCGCGAGAGGTTCCCGGACTGTTCCGTGCCGGGCCGATTGACGCAGAAAAACAATGGTGGTGCGGGAAATCTCGTAGCCCTCGGGCACCAGCACCACCTCCCTTCCATCCCGAACACCCATCACCGGCCGGGCCATGATCATGCCCGGCCGCAATGCGTCCAGCATCACCTCTTCCTCGCTGTGATCCAGCAGCAGCACGACCTCCTCCAGGACGCGCAGGAAGCGGGCCGGATGGCCGGCCCGGCTCGTCGCCAGACCGGTCAAAATCTCCCGCAAATCCGTGGTGCGGTACAGGGCCAGGCGATACTCCATGACCAGGGCCAGCAACAGGGCTCCGACCGATTCCTCGGCGTTCTTGCCCGGACACGGCTTGAGGCCGCTGGTCAAAAGATTCGCGTAACAGGCCAGGATGCCGGTCACGCCGCGCAGATGGGGCAGATGGCGGAACAGCTCCACGGCCTGTTCTGGATGCTTGGAAAAGAGCAGGCGTTCGTCCTCGGTCAGATCCTGGCCATGGATGACCTTGTCCAGCACGGTCTTGGGCAAGCAGATCAGGCCAATGACCGAGATCAGCAGGGCCGTTTCCGAGAGCATGGGGTTCGGGTCGCCCAGGCGCGCGCTCAAGGCGCGCAGCAGTGGCAGCACCGGACTGACCATGTCCCGCACATCGGCGCGCAGCCAGCACACGATTTCATGGATGGCCTTGGCGAAAACGGCGTGGTGTCGGCGCATTTCCCGGGTTTGGGCCGTGTTGCGGTCAAACGTGTCCAGGGCCTCGGCCGTGACCGCAGCCAGCATGTCCTCGGCGCACGGATTGGGCAGGACATGAAAAATCCGCGCCTGGTTGACCGCCCGCAGCATCTCGTGGACGTCCAGGGGCAGGCGGCTCATCAGCACGCGCACGGTGTCGGGCCATTTGTCCCGGACCCGCTCCAGAAACGTGATCCCATCCATGTCCGGCATGGACCATTCCGCCATGACCACGGAAAACGGCCCTTCCTCGGCCATGCGTTGCAAGCCCGTGGGGCCGTCGAGGGCGATATGGACTTCCGACGCGCCGCGCAACTTCCGCTGCAAGGCGGCCAGGGCCTTGCCGTCATTGTCGAGCAGAAGAATGGACATGTGAACTCCATGATGAACGATGCGGGGCGATATGTTTTTTCCTCGTTCAAAAGTGTACCCACCTCCCGCGCCGAAGACAAGAAGCCGGCGGCCGCGAGTCGCCCGGCATCCCGCTTCCCCATCCGAACCCTTTGTGATAGTTGGCGCCGACATTCACACCAGCGAGGGCCATCATGAATACCCTGGATATTGTTTTTTGCGTCATTCTCGGCTTTCTGGGACTGCGCGGCATTTTTCGCGGGCTGATCCGCGAAGTCGCCTCCATCCTCGGCCTGCTCCTTGGATTCATTCTCGCCAACAGCTACCACGCCCAACTCGCGCCCCTGCTCGAAAAGCCCCTGGGCGGACCGGGGCTGGCCAATCTGGCGGCCTATCTGGGCATTTTCCTGGGCACGGTGGCCGTGATTTTCATTCTGGCCTCGCTCATCCGCAAAATCCTGAAGCTGATCATGCTCGGCTGGCTGGACAGCATCGGCGGCGGGGCCCTGGGTCTGTTCAAGGGCGCGCTGCTGTGCAGCATCATTGTCATGGCCCTGACCGCCTTTCTGCCGTCCAAGGCCGAAATCCTGGCCGGATCCCGGATCGTGCCCTACGTCAATTCCTTCAACACCCTGCTTTCCACCACTCTGCCCAAGGACATGCGCGACCAATTCCTGACGCGCAGCCAGGAACTGAAACAGGAATGGGAAGCGCGGCTGCTGAACCAACTCTCCAAAATCAAGGACTCCAGCGGTGGAACCAAATAATTTCGACAAGATCATCGAGGTCATCGACACCCTGACCGGACCAAACGGCTGCCCTTGGGACAAGGAGCAGACGCCCCGGTCCATGTGCGATTATCTCATCGAGGAATGCTTCGAACTGGTGGAAGCCATCCGCCAGGACGATGCGGCCGAGGCGGCCGAGGAGCTGGGCGACGTGCTCTTTTTGCTTCTCTTCATCGGCCGTCATTTCGACCGCGAGCTGCCGGGCTTTTTGGACGGCGCCCTGGCCGGAAACGTGGCCAAGATGATCCGCCGCCACCCCCATGTGTACGGCGAACAGGCCGCCAGCGTGGCCGAGGTGGTCAAAAACTGGGAACAGATCAAGAAGCAGGAGAAGGCGGAAAAAGACAAGGACCCCGGTGTCTTCGCCTCCCTGCCGGGCAGCCTGCCGCCCCTTTTGCGGGCCTACCGCGTCAATTCCAAGGCCGCCCGCGTGGGGTTCACCTGGCCCTCGGACGCCGACCAGGAAGCCAAGCTGGCCGAGGAATGGAATGAATTGCAAGCGGCCCTGCGCGGAGGCGACGCCTCGGCCGCGGAAGAGGAATTTGGGGATTACCTGTTTTCGCTGGTGGAATACGGCCGGCGTCGGGGCATCAAAGCCAACTCGGCCCTGGCCGTGGCCAACACCAAATTCCTGGATCGGTTCGAGAAGATGGAAAAATTGGCCAGGGAGCGCGGTCTGGAACTGGACCGCCTCTCCCTGGCCGAAATGGACGCGCTGTGGGACGAAATCAAGACCGCTTCGCCGAAATAACCGCCATGATCCGCTCCAGCACGCCGTCGACGTCGGTGACGCCCGTGTCGACGATGACCGCGTCCTCGGCGGGCTTGAGCGGAGCCACGGCCCGGTTCCGATCCTGATCGTCGCGGATGCGGATCTGGGCCTGAATCCTCTCCAAATCTTCCTCCATCTCCATGGCCCGCAGCTGCTCGAAGCGCCGCTTGGCCCGGACCTCGATGGACGCGTCCAGAAAGAACTTGAACGGCGCGTCCGGAAAGACCACGCTGCCCATGTCCCGGCCCTCGGCCACGAGCGGCGTGGTCCGGCCGATGGCCTGCTGGTTGCGGCGCAAGAAATCGCGCACCACCGGAATACGGGCCAAGTGCGAGGCCCACAGGCCGACCTCCTCGGTGCGGATCTCCGGCGAAAGCGGATAGCCGTTCAAGAGCAATTCCGAGGACGGTCCCGCCCCCTCCAGGTCGAAATCGAGCCGGTTCAGCTGGGGCACCAGCTTGTCCACCGGCAATTCCCAGGCCCCCTCGCCAAAGGCATAGGCCACGGACCGGAACATGGCTCCGGTATCCAGATAGGCGATGCCCAAGCGCCCGGCCAGCGAGCGCGCCACCGTGGTCTTGCCGACTCCGGCCGGGCCATCAAGAGTGACGATCGTGATGTTCACGCAGTACCTCCGCGATCTTGGTCAAGAATTCGTGATTTTCGTCCGGGCTGCCGATGCTGACCCGCAGTTTTTCCGGCATGCCGTAGCTCTTCAGCGGCCGGATGATGATCCCCTTGGCGAGCAGGGCCTCGAACAGGGCCCAGGCGTCCATGGGCGGGGTGAACATGAGGAAATTGGCCTGCGACGACCGCACCGCGCAGCCCAACGCGGTCAGCTCCCGCGTCAGGAGATCCCGCCCCTCGCGGACCACGCGCAGGGTCTCGGCCAGGAAGATGTCGTCGTCCAGCGCGGCCAGGCCGGCCTGCTCGGCCAGGATGTTCACGCTGAAAGGCAATTTGACCCGCAGCAGGAGATCGGCCAGCCACGCCGGCATGACGCCGTAACCCAAGCGCAGTCCGGCCAGGCCGTACATCTTGGAAAAGGTGCGCAGGATGACCAGATTGGGAATGCGTCCGAACTGGGGCAGCATGGTGAACTGGTCCAGGGGATCGGCGAAGTCGATGTAGGCCTCGTCCACCACCAAGAGCGCCCGGGGGGGCAGCTTGGCGGCCAGGGCGACCAGATCTGCGGCCGGACAGGCATGACCCGAGGGGTTGTCCGGGTTGGTCACGAAGACCAGGGCCGTGTTCTCGTCCGTCAGCGCGAGCAATTTTTCGAAGGGAAAGGAAAAGTCGGCGTTGAGGCGGGTCTGGCGGAACTCCACCCCGCACAAGCGGGACTGCACGTCGTAGATGCTGAA
>CAYLNA010000073.1:0-8268 GCA_964384665.1 uncultured Desulfovibrionaceae bacterium
CGCCGCAGGCGAAGGTGCTGATGACCGGGCCGCCCATCTGGGCCATGCCGTGGGTTTCGCCCTTGAGGATGTTCTGCTGGTCGTAGCCCAGCAGATAGGCCAGCTGGGTCAGGACCCGGCCGAAGAAGAGGTTGCCCTGGCCGCCCACGCCGCGCACGGCCACGGACAGAAAGGTCGGCAGCCCGCCGGTTCCGGGCAGGGTGATGGACTCGGGCGGAGCGGGTAGTTCCGGGCAGGTGGCGAGGCCGCATGCGCTTTGATCCTTGGCCGGGGCGATGGCCCCCACCGGACACATTTGGGCGCAGGCCGCGTTCTGGCCCACGCAGCCGGTGCAGATGTTGTTGAAATGGGGCAGGCCCTCGCCGTCGGCCTCGATGCCCGGACAGATCTGGCACAGGCCGCAGCGCTTGCACAGATCGGCGTCCACTTCCAGCTTCAGGCCGTGGGCTTCCTTGGGCATCTTGCGGATGCAGGTTCCGGTCACGACCAAGGTGGTGAAGGTTCCGCTTGCGGCCGCGGTCAGACTGTTTTTGAGCGCTTTTTCCAGACCTTTCTTGTCGTAGCCGCTGACCTCGACCACGTTCGCGCCGTGGGCCTTGAGGCTGGCGTTCAAGTCAAAGACATTGGGATCGCCGGCCAGATTGGCGGGCGAGGTGGGCGAGGGCTGGCCGCCGGTCATGGCCGTCCATTCATTGTTCAGGATGACCTTCACGCCGGGAATGTTGCGGAAAATGGTGTTGCGCGTGGCGTCCATGCCGCTGTGGCATTCGGTGCCGTCGCCAAGCACGGCCAGACACGTGCTGGCGGCCTCGGGCCGGGACAGGACATAGCCGAGGCGCTTGGCCTCGCTCGCGCCCATGGCCAGGGCCGTGTCCATGGCGTTCAAAAAGTGCAGCAGGGTGTTGCAGCCGATGTCGCCGAACACGGCCTCCAACTTTCCTTTTTTGCGCATCTTGCCGACGATCTGACCGAAAAGCCGATACGGGCAGCCGGCGCAGATCATGGGCGGACGGGGCAGGCTGGCCACTCCGGGGGCGCGTGTTTCCAGGTTCAGGCCAAGCCGAGCCGCGATCAGGGCCGGAGTCCATTCCGTGGTCGTTTCGTCCTCGCCCTTGCCCTGAACCTTGAGGCCATCGGCCAGCAGGCTTTCCTGGATGAAGCGGTGCCCGTCCTCGATGACGAAGACCGGACCATCGATGCTTTCGACAAAACGCCGGATGAGCCGCATGGGCAGGGGATAGGTGAAGCCCAGGGACAGCATGTCGATCTTCTGGCCCGAGGCGGCGCGCACTTCCTCCACGAACAATCCGTTCACGCCGTGGGTGATGACGCCGATCTTGGCGTCGCCCTTGGTCCAGGCATTGAGGGGGCTTTGTTCGACCATTTCGCGCAGGGCCGGAATGCGGGTCGTGCGGACCTGATCGTGGAACATGCGCGCCCGCACGGGCAGGGTGATGAAAGCGCTCATTTTTTCCGGCAGCGGAGCCTTTTCCCGTACGTGCGGTTCCATCAGGCGGACCAGACCTTCGCTGTGGCAGAGCACGCCGGAGGCGATGACGGCCACGGGGGTGTGGAAGCGGCGGCCAAGGTCGGCGGCGATGCGGCTGGCCTCGTGCATTTCCTGGTGGTCGCGCGGCTCGAAGACCGGGATGCAGCAGCTTTTGAGCATGTGGCGCGGATCGACCAGGTGCTGGGTGGAGCTGGGCGTGTAGTCGCTGGCGATGTAATAGATGAGGCTGCCGCGCTGGCCGGTGTAGAAGGCCGCGCTGGTGATGACGTCGGCGGCCTGGAACAGGCCCGGAATCTTCATGGTCACCACGCAGTCGCTTCCGGCCAGGGTGTGCCCAAAGCCGACGCCGGCGGCCACGGCCTCGTTCACGGACCACCCCACGGTGATCAGGTCCTGGACCTGGGACAGGCCCTTGTCGATGACCTCGGTGCTGGGCGTGCCCGGATATCCGTCGGCGGCGTGGATGCCCGCCCGCACGCAGCCCACGGCGAACGCCATGTTGCCCTGAATGACCACTCCCTTGCCCGCTTCACCGGCGCACAACGCCTTCACTGCACTCATGATTCCTCCTGATATGTTGGACAGGACCGCCCCGGTCGGCGCGGCTTATCGCACGAATCCGATTGGATGGAAAAGGCCCGGAAGCGCTTCCGGGCCGGTGTTTCGGGGGTACGCGAAGGCCCCGCCTTTCTCAAGACCCAAGGGCGGAAGGAAGCGCGCGGCCCGCTTCTCTTTCGTCGAAAACGGACTCGCGCTCATGCGGTGACGCCAAAAAGAGTCGCGGCCGTCTCTTCCGGGCTTGCAAGTTGGACTGGATTCTGATTGAAGGAAACGCATATGGGAACAACATACGCGAATATAACACTTAAAGGTCCGAAGGCACAGGATATTCTTCAGGAATTGGGCAACCAGGGGCGCTGCGCCTTTGTCACCCCGACCGAGGATGGCCTGACCACGGTCTACGAGATGGACAGCGATGAAGGGGAAACCAGCATCCTGACCGATCTGGCCGAGGATCTCTCGGGCTACTTCGGCTGTCCGGTCCTGGCGGTCCAGACCGTGGACGAGGAACTGTTCCGTTATTGGTTCTATGCCGATGGGGAACTGCTGGATTCCTACAAATCCCCGGCTCCATCCCTGGACGGCGAAGGCCGGAGCAGCCCCAAGGCCCACGGCGGCAATCCGGACCTGCTGATCCAGCATTTCAACCCCGACGCCTCGGCCGAGGAAATCGTCGACGTCCTGCATTGTCCGGACGGCGATTGCGGCTTCACCCTGGCCGTGGACCGGCATTTGAGTTTGGTCGAGCTGCTGGGCCTGCCGCTGTGTTCCGTGGGTTTTGGGTTCTGCGACCTGGATTCGGGCGAGTTTCCCGAGGACATGGACGAGGACGACCTGCTGCGCGTGGATTCCGAATAGTCTTTTTTCCCTTCCCAAACGCCTGGGGCGCGCGATCCGCGCGTCCTAGCCGCTGACCATCTCCCGCCAATACCTGGCCGCCTCCCAGGAAAAACCGCCGTCCACGCAGGGCCAGATGGAATTGTTCTGGCAGAGCGGTTCTTCCGCCAGGGGGAACGGGGACACCTCGCAGGCCCGCGCGAAGAGCGGGCTGGTCGGAATCGGCGTGAAAAACGCCAGATCCGGCTTGACGCCGCTGCGCCGGGCCAAGCGCACGGTCCGCTCCACCCCGCTGAAATCCTGATCCGGCAGTCCGAACAAGATATAGGCCCCGACCCGCTCCGGCCCAAAGCCCGCTTCGTTCAGGGCGGCCAGGCCCGCTTCCCACTGTTCCCGGGAGAGCTTGGCGTCCAGGCGATGGGCGAAATCCACGGTTTCCAGTCCAAGCCGGATGGTCGAGAATCCGGCCCGCTTGAAGCGGGCGCAGACCTCGGGCGTGAGGTAGCGCACGTGCATGGCGTTGGGGGTGTGCAGCCGCGCGCCCTTGCCCTCCAGCCAGTCCAGAAGGGGCCACAGCCACGCCTCGGGCCGGACCAGCAGGGCGTCGTCGTAGAAGGCGAAGTCCCGCACTCCGCGCGCGTATTCGCGCTGGACGCGGTCCAGGATCTGTTTGGCCTCGGCCTGCCGGAATTCGGGGTGCAGGCTGTGGCTGGCGCAGTATTCGCACCGGAACGGGCAGCCGCGGGAGCCGAGAATGATGGAAAATTTCGGATCGGGATACAGGTCGAGGGCTAGGCTCATGCCCGCGTTTTCCGGCAATGCGGGCGTGGGACGGCCGAGCAGATTCCAGATTTGGGACCAGGTCGCGGCGGCCTCCAGTTTTCCGGCCAGGACCAGATCGGCTCCCAACCCGGCCGCGTGTTCCGGGCAGAGCGAGGCGTAGATCCCGCCCAGGACCACGGGCGTGTCCGGCCAGATTTCCCGCGCCAGGGCGATGGCTTCGCGCGCGCCCGGATACCAGTAGGTCATGACGGTGGTGACGAGGATCAGGTCCGGCGGCGGATTCAGGGCCTCCAGCGCGCCCCGGACCAGGTCCGGATCGAGGCCGTAACGGCTGAAGCGGCGGGGAACGGCGCGCAGCGCCGCCGGCTTGGCGGCGAGGTGCTTGGGATAATGGCCCTTGCCCGTGGCGTGGGGCGTGGGCCAGGGGGCGTCGGCCCAGGTCTGGTCCAGGCAGTCCATGAGGGCGACGCGGGCTCCGGCCGAACGCAGCATGTCCAGCGCGGTCAGCAGACCGGCTGGACGGGACCAGAGATTGAAGGCGGCGAAATCGAAAATCCAGGGATTGAACCCGAGGACGCGCGGGGCGTCCTCGGGTGTGTCACTGCAGGATGCCCAGGTAATCCCGGGCCACTTTGGCGTCATTGGATTTGGGGTTCTGGGTGAGGATGCGTTCGAACAATTCCCGGGCCTGGTCCTGCTTGCCGCCGCGCATCTGGAGTTCGGCCAGGGCCAGCATAATGGACGTGCTGCCCATGTCCGCTTCCATTCCGTGGCGCAGGACCGTCTCGGCCTCGTCGACGCGGTTCTGGGCGCTCAGGGCGTCGCTCAGGAGCTTGTAGGCCGGAAGGTAGCGCCAGTTGCGGGCCAGGGCCTTGCGCGCGGCGGTTTCGGCGTCCTTGGGCCGTCCTTGCTTGAGGTACATGCTGCCCAGGTTGTAGGCCGGAAATTCCGGCGTGATGTAGGTCAGGATGGAGATGGCCTTGGCGTAGGCGGCCTCGGCCTCCTGGGTCTTGCCCATGGCCTCCTGGATCTTGCCCAGGTTGTTCCAGGCCTCGCCGAAATTGTCGTCGATCTCGGCGGCGCGGGCGAAGCCGTCGCGGGCCTTGTCCAGTTCATTCAGGCCAAGATAAATCATGCCCACGTCGAAATGGTAGCGGGACAGATGATCGGCCGAATTCTCGACCTTCAGGAGTTCCTGCAAGGCGCGCTGGGGCTGATCGTTCTTGATGTGGGATTCGACCAGATCAAGGCGTTGCTCGACCTCTTTCTTGCCCATGCTCGAGGACAGCCCTCCGGATCCGGCGCGAGCCCCGCAACCGGCCAGAAATAGACAGACGAAAAGCACCAAGAGGGATGTTTTCATGCGGTTCTTCCTTGGCCCCGGCGGGGCCGCGCGTGTCGGTCGCGTTAGATGACCTTGTTCAGGGAATACTCGATGATCGCTTCCGCGCCCACGGACAACAGCCGGGGCACAAGCTCGCGGACCAGGGTCGTCTCGACCACGGTCTCGATGGACAGCCAGTCCGAGTTGTGCAGATGGGCCACGGTCGGGGAGTTCATGCTCGGCAAAAGGGCCATGACCTTGTCCACGGCGTCGCTCGGCGCGTTCATCTTCAGGGCGACCAGCTTGTCGGCCTTGAGCGCTCCCTGAAGCAGGATGTTCATGTTCTCGATCTTGGCCCGCTTCCACGGATCATTCCACGAGTCCTTGTTGGCGATGAGCTGGGTGTTGGTCTGGAGCAGCTCGGCGATGATGCGCAGGCCATGGGCCTTGATGGTCGTGCCGGTCTCGGTGATCTCGACGATGCCGTCGACCAGCCCTTCGACAACCTTGGCCTCGGTCGCGCCCCAGGAGTATTCGACCTCGACCGGAATGCCGGCGGATTCGAAGTAGCGGCGGGTGAAGGCGACGAATTCCGTGGCGATCTTCTTACCGGCCAGATCCTCGGGCCGCTTGTACGGGGAGTCTCCGGCCACGGCCAGGACCCATTTGGCCGGGCGGTTGCTGGCCTTGGAATAGATCAGGTCATCGACCACGACCACGTCGGACTGGTTTTCCAGAATCCAGTCCTTGCCGGTCAGGCCGGCATCGAGGAGGCCGCTTTCCACGTAGCGGGCCATTTCCTGAGCCCGGCACAGGGAGCAGGTCAGATCCGGGTCGTTGATTTCCGGGAAATAGTTGCGATGGTGGGAGGTGATTTTCCAGCCCGCCTTGGCGAAAAGCTTGATCGTGGCTTCTTCCAGAGAGCCCTTGGGAATGCCGATGCGCATTTGTTTGCCGTCCGTCATTATTTGTAAACCTCCTTGGGATCGAACACCATGGGAGAGCAATCGGTCCACTGCCCCCGAGCGTCGCGTTGACGATAAAAACAGCTTCTGCGGCCCGTGTGACAGGCCGCGCCGCCGATCTGTTCCACCTTCACCAGAACCGTGTCCTGGTCGCAATCCAGGGCGATGGACACCACCTTCTGCACGTGTCCCGACGTGCCACCCTTGCGCCACAGACAATCCCGGCTGCGGCTGTAATAATGCACCTCGCCGGTCTTGAGGGTTTCGTTCCAGGCGTCCTCGTTCATGTAGGCCAGCATGAGCACCTCGCCGCTGGCCGCGTCCTGGGCGATGGCCGGGATCAGGCCCCCGCCCTTGGCAAAATTGGGTTTATCCACGTCGTATCCTTGCTGTTCAGGTGATTGTCGCATCCGGGCGGCCGTCGACCTCGGTCTTGAGCTGGCCGCAGGCCGCCGCGATGTCCTGGCCCTTGCTCTTGCGCAGGGTCACGGTGAACCCTTTCTTGCGCAGCAGCTCCTCGAACGCCAGCACGTCGGCCGGGTCCGGAGCTTCGTAGGCGATGCCCGGACCGGCGTTGTAGGCGATGAGATTGATCTTGCATTTGAGGTGCGCCAAGAGACGCGCCAATTGCCGGGCGTGCCCCAGCTGGTCGTTCACGCCGCGGATCAGGATGTATTCGATGGTCACCCGTTCCCGGGGCCGCAATTCGTAGCCCTGCAGGGCCTTGATCAGGTCGTCGATACGCCAGGCCGCGGCCTTGGGCATGAGGCGTTCCCGAATTTCCTGGGTCGGGGCGTGCAGGGAAATGGCCGGCAGGGCCAGCCCCTCGGCCCCGAAACTGTCCAGCTTGCCCTTGATGGCGCAGGTGGAGAGGGTGATGCGCCGTCGCGAGAATTCCAGGCCCTCGGGATGGGACAGGATGTGTAGGCTTTTCCTGACCTCGTCCCAGTTCAGGAGCGGCTCGCCCATGCCCATGTAGACCAGATTTTTCACGTCCTGGGCTAGGCCATGGACGCGCAGGTGGTCCCGCGCCGCCAGGACCTGGGCCGCGATCTCGCCGCCGGTCATGTTGCGCGCGAAGCCCATCAGCCCGGTGCTGCAGAAGGTGCAGCCCATGGGGCAGCCGATCTGGCAGGACAGGCACTGGGTGTAGCGGTCCTTGTCCGGAATGAGCACTGTTTCCACCGTGGCGCCGTCGGCCAGTTCCAGCAGGAACTTGATGGTCCCGTCGGCGCTGGTCCGCGTTTCCTCCACCCGGGGCCAGACGATGGCCCACTCGCGTCCCAAATGCTCGCGAAAGTCCTTGGCGATGTTGGTCATCTGGCCGAATTCTCGCGCCCCCAGCCGCCACAGCCATTGCCAGAGCTGCCGGGCGCGGAAGCCCTGGTGGCCCATGGCCAGAACGGCCGTTTCCAGTTCGGGGTAGGTCAATTCGAGAATGTTGCGCATGGGCGGTCCGGAATCGCAAAGGCACAAGGATCGCGGACGCCGCGCTCCTCGTGCCTTCAGCGAGAGAAGAAAACAAATAAATAGAGTCAGCTAGAGCTGATTTTTTTCCTTGTAGGCGAGGACGAAGCGCTCGGCGTCGTCCGCGCTGTTCACGTCGCCGGAAATCTGGGCCTGGAGCAGGCTGTCCCGGATCAGGCCCACGGCCGGGCCGGGTTTGATGGCGGCGAGGTCCATGATCTGCTTGCCGTTCAGGAGGGGTTCGAGCAACTCCTCGCGGATGTCGGCCCGCTCCAGCATCTTCATGTTGTGATTGAATTCCGTGTAGTTGCCGCCCCGGGCCTTGATGTCCGCGCGGGCCATCTCGATCAGGCGCGGGTAGTCGTCCAGGGCCTTGAAGCGACGGATGCCCTTGTCCGTGAGCATGAAATGGAAGCGCATGTGGTTGCGGACCAAGTTGACGATCATGTCCACTTCCTCGGTGTTGAGGCGCAGACGTTTCAGGATCTTGCGCGTGACCTTGGCCCCGATGCGGTGGTGCTGGTAGAACGTGGTCCGCCCGTTATATTGCTCCCCGGCGTAGAGCTTGCCGCAGTCGTGGAAGAGGCAGGCCAGGACGCCGTACCAGTCGTAGGGCAGTTCCTCCGGATAATGGCGCATGACGTCCAGGGTGTGCTGCCAGACGGACTCGCTCCCGCCCTCGTCGTTCTTGATCTGAAAAATGCGGCTCAGGGCCGCCAGTTCCGGCAGCAGCCCGTGCAGAATCATGGAATCGAAGAGCAGCTCCGCGAAGCGCCACATGTTCTCGGCCTCGACCTTGCGCCATTCGTCCATGATGTCCG
>CAYLNA010000074.1:0-8216 GCA_964384665.1 uncultured Desulfovibrionaceae bacterium
CAGGCGCTTTTTCGTTGTCCGCGATGGCGAGGGAATTCTACTCCCCCAGCACCGCCGCCTTGACCGCATCGATGCCGACGCGGTTCACGAACCGGGCCGTGCGTTCCTTTTTCTTGGCGTTTTCCTTGTAGTAGGTCAGGAGTTTCCTGACCAGGTCCAGGGCGTCTTCCTTGGTCAGGTCCTTGGCGAGGATGTCGGCCACGCGGGCGTTGGCGCCGGCGTTGCCGCCGAAGCTGACGCTCCAGCCCTTCTTGGAGCCGGTGATGCCGATGTCGCGGACCAGGCCCTCGGCGCAGGAGAACGGACAGCCGGAGACGCCGAACTTGAACTTGGCCGGCAGCTCGAAGCCCTTGTACATTTCCTCCACTTCCAGGCCCAGGCCCAGGGAGTCCTGCACGCCGAACTGACAGACCGAGGTGCCCGGACAGGCCTGCACATAATGCACGCACAGCTCCGTGGCCCGGCCGATGTCCGTGCCCAGGTCCTTCCAGATGTCGGGCAGCTGTTCCTTCTTCATGCCGACCAGGGCGATGCGCTGGCCCGAGGTGATCTTGACGATGGGGATGCCGTATTTCTTGACCACGGCGTTGAGCGCGTCGAGCACTTCGGGGCTGATCAGGCCGACCGGGGTGCGCGGCACGATGGCGTAGCTTTCCTTGTCCCGCTGCAGAATGGCTCCATCCAGTATATTTTCCGACATATAACCTCCGAATTTATTGAGATGTGTTCCTGCTAACGGAATGCCTCCCCCTTGTCCAGCGGGGGCGCGACGTGCGTCGGCCTGTCATGGAACGTCCACGCGGTTGTCGCCAATCCGCCATGGACGGCGTCTAGGGTGCCTTCATCGAAATAGGGCGGCTCGGCTGTCCGGATGGGTCCGGCCAAACCGGGTTGCACAACCAGGAGGTTTGCCATGTCGTATTCCAGGATGACGCATCACGGACTTGAACAGCAACTTCGGGACAAACACGCCAAAATTTCCGCCGAAAACCTGAGCCTGCGCGAGGCCATGGGCCAGGATCGGAACGTGGAGCCGGATCTGGCCGACCGCGCCAGCACCGCCTCCTCCCAGGACTGGAACATGATCCGCTACAACCGCAACGTGTCCCTCTTGAAGGACATTGAGAGCGCCCTGAAGGCCATCGACAACGATTCCTACGGCCTGTGCGATTTGTGCGGCGAGTTCATCGCCGAGCGCCGTCTCGTGGCCATGCCCAGCGCCCGCTACTGCGTCGAGTGCCAGGAAATGGTCGACCGCAATCCGGGCGAGTTTCTGCGCACCGGCATCGGCGGGGGGATTCTGGCCGCGGTCTGAGATGGCATCCGTTCGTGCGTCGGCCCGCGCCGCGAGGCGCGCTCCCTGAACCGCCGTTTCGGGGCTTCGGCCCCTCAAGGATCGCCATCAGCCCATGTATAAAAACTATGTGCTCGACACCAACGTCCTCATAGAAAATCCGCAGTGCATCCGGGCTTTGCGCAACGGGCAGGAGAATCGGATCATCCTGCCCTATACCGTCCTCTGCGAGCTGGACCGCCTGAAGCGCGAGCCGCGCGTGGCCCACATCGTGGCCCAGGCCGTGACGGTTTTGCAGAGCGACCCCGACATCCAGTTCCTGCCCCCGCGCGTCTTTCCCGACGACGACACCCGCACCAACGATGACCGCATCCTGGATGAACTCAAGGACAGCCGCATCGACGAGCCCGTCCTGGTCACCAACGACCGCATCCTGCAAATCAAGGCCCGCATCCACGCCATCGCCAGCGAAAGCTACCGCGATTCCAATCCCTTCCGTTCCGAATCTCAATCCTACACCGGGTTCGTGCGCGACGGGGAGGAGCCCGTGCCCAACAGCTTCAGCTGGGTCAATGGCCAACCCCTCATGCACGCCGCGTCCGGGCCGCGCGTCATCGACTATCAGCACTGTGTCTGGAACGTGCGGCCGCGCAACGTGTACCAGAACCTGGCCCTGGAACTGATGCTCGACGCGGCCGTGCATCTGGTCACCATCCAGTCCGAGGCCGGGTACGGCAAGACCTTCCTGGCCCTGGCCGCCGCCCTCTATCTGGCTCTGGAGGAAAAGGACAATCCGTACCGCAAGATCTTCCTGGTCAAGCCGGTCATCGAGATCGGGGCCAAGCTCGGGTATCTGCCGGGCGATCTGGACGAGAAAATGGCCCCCTATGTGCGCTACGTGCAGGATCTGCTCATGAAGCTGCACGACCTGCGCCCGGCCAACCGCATCTTCCACGACAGCGAGGGCGGAAATTTTCGCTACAACTCCAAACGCTTCGAGATTCTGCCCATCGCCTACATCCGGGGCATGAACCTGGAGAACGCCGTGGTCATCATCGACGAGATGCAGAATCTGTCCCGGGCCGAGACCCGCGCCCTGCTGACGCGCATGGGCGAGAACGTCAAATGCATCTGCCTGGGCGACACCCGCCAGGTCGACAACCCATATCTCAACGAATCCAACAACGGCCTGAACTGGACCGTGAAGATGCTCAAGGGCCTGCCTGGTTATGGCCATATCGTCCTCAAGGGCGACCGCTCGCGCGGCCCCATTACGGACATGGTCCTGAAAACCGGTTTGTAACAATCGGTTCATCCCGCGTGTTCTCCTCTCCCTGGTCCCCGTCGTGACGTTTCGCGGCGGGGATTTTTGTCACCGGGCCGTGACACGGACGGGGCGGTGCGGGGGATTTCGTCACGCGATCGTCGCCGATTCTTCGCACCATTTTCATCTTCGCGTGGTCAATGGCGGGCAACAAGGTGGGTGCGATGTTGTACGATACGAAACGGGAAACAGCGGACATGGACTGCGTCCGGAAGATGGTCCGGGCTCTTGGATTGGATCGGGCCTGGGACGAGCGGTCCGCCGAGGGCTTGCCGTTCACGCCCGACGACGCCACGGCCGGGAGCGAGAACGAGTTGCAGGTCGCGGTCATCGGCGCGCGGGACGCCGTGGACCTGCCTCTGACCATTCAGGAATCGAGCTTTTACCATAACATGGTCCGCCGGGCCGCCAGCGGCGACACCTCCGGCCGGACCCTGCGCGAACTGGACCGCTACCTGCAAACGTCCGAGGTCTGGGAGAACAGCTGGGTCCGTTTTCCCCTGGACCGTCTGAACCGCTTCGCCCGCACGGTTTTGGAGCGCGACCTGCTGGCGGACAAGAGGAATCCCGCCGCCGGTCCGCGCCAGGACCGCGCCGATTTCTTCCGTGTCATCGGTGGGGAAGAGCATCTGCGCGTGCCCATCAGCTATCTGCTCAAGCTGGCTCTGGCCGACCTCATTGGCGGCCAGGGCGTGCCGGAACAGGTTCGCGTTCTGGGCGAGGGTTATCTGGAGCATTTCTCCAACGACAACACGTCTCCCGAGACCTTTTCTTTCTATCCCGCGCCGTTTTGCGCCAGTTTTCAGGGCGGCAAGGGCATCGCCCGCGAGACCAGCCAGCGATTTCTGCTCTGCCAGCTCCTGGCCGATCACGCCAACGAGGCCTTTGGGCTGCTGGAGCGCGGCCAGCGGGCCGTGGTCTATTTCGCGCCCCTGCCTCCGGCCCGGCAGAAGCAGCTCAACGAAATCATTCCCGACGCCTTCTACCGCGAGCTGTTCATGAATCCCTGCCTGTCCGGCTGGGATCGGGGCGAGGCCAAGAAAGACTACATGGGCCTCTGCCACCGCACCCTGTCCCGCAGCCAGCTCAACACCCTGGCCCGGTTGCGCGAATCCGGCATCCTGACCCGCGATCTGGTCGTCCTGCCCAACACCTCCAACACCTGCCTGGCCAACAACGGCACGCATATTTCCATCGGCAGCCGCAAGTTGGGCGCGCTCATGAGCGGGGCCGACCCGGTTCTGACCGCCCAGGACGAAAAATACGTCGGCGACCTGGCCATCAAAATCGTCGAGCATTTCCTGCCTCTGTTTGTGGGCGTGTATTCGGCCGCGCCCATGCGCATGGATTTCGCCGATTTCCATCCGGAAAAGGCCCTGGGCTTTTTGCCGCACGAACTGGACTACACCCATCTGCGCATGCTCTGGCGGCGCTGGAAGAAGAAGGCCAAGCTCAAGATTCTCGGCCGCCCGGTCACGCCTTTTGGACCGGTCGTGCTGGATGAACTGGTGGCCCGCGTCTTTGGTCTGCGGGGCGATTTTGTTCCGGATTTCCGCGTGCTGGACTACATGACCACGCTCATGAGCACCCATCAATGCCCGGCTCTGGACGGAACCCTGGGCAACGACGTGCGCCTCAAGCGCGATCTGGCCGGGCTGGGCGTGTTCCACGAGTCCATGTCCACCTATCTGCTCTACAAGCAGCGGGCCTTTGGCGTCATGGGTTTCACCGGGTTCGAAGCCCGGTTCTACAGCCTGTTCCATTCCCTGGAAGAAGACATGCGCCCGGCGGCCGACCTCCAACAGCTGCTGACCTGTCTGGCCTACAAACTGATCCTGAGCGGCCGCGTGACCCACGCCCACATCCCGGACACGCCGGAAGTGGAGAGCGAGCGGCGGCAGATTTTTTTCGCCTCGGCCATGGACCTGCCGACGTTCTTTGTCCGTCAGGATTCGCCCAACGCCTTTCTGGAGGAGCTGGTGCGCGGCGCGAATCGGACCCGGCCCAGCAGGCGTTATCCGGGGAACCAGCGGGTTTATAACCAGGAATACCGGCTGGCCCTGATCGAATTCATCGAGCGCGAGGGCGCGGACCTGATCGAGTTGTGCCAGGCCAAGGGCCTTCTGGCCGATCTGCGCCTGCGTATTCTGGAGCCACGGCGCGGGGCGGGCGGCGCGCTCACGGACCGGATTCTGGATCGGGCCGGAGCCAAGACCCCGCACCATCTGCGGGCGCGGGAGTTCAACCTGGCGGCCGAGGATCTGTACCGCTCGGATCTGCGTCTGGACCTGCTCGCGGAGGCTATGGACTATTTGGAGGAGGATTGTCGCACGGTGAAGAATTTCGGCTGCCTGCCTGGTCAGTTTTGTCGAGTCGGCCTGCCGGCGCTGCTCGGCGGGCGGGACGTGCTCGATTTCATGGCCGAGGCTAAGCGCGAACTGCGCGACCGCAAGGAACTCAGCCGTTCACGCGGGGTCCTGACCAGTTTGTTGCTGCTCATCATCGGCATGCATGCGGACAACGCCCGCGTGTGTGCGAGGAAATAACATGCATCAGTTTGTGCATCGGGCCTCGGGCGAGGTCCGCGACGAAAATCTCTTCTGCGACCGGCTCATCGGCTATCTGTATGGGCGGGTGCGGGAACAGGCCCCGGCCCTGTTCCGCGCTCTGACTTCCGGACGGACCAGCAGTCTGCTCGGCTTTCTGAACTACGACCTGCCCCTGGGGGCGCGTTTGTCCAGCCCGGACCGCCTCGCGCGGCAGTTGGGCATCGACCTGAACGAGTGCCTGCGGCCAGCCGCGTATTATTCCACGGCCCGGCGCATTTTCGAGCGCCAGATCCGCTACGAATCAGCGCGGCCCATGGACGAACGTCCGGCGGCCGTGGCCTCGCCGGCGGACTCGCGCATGTTCGTGGGCGGGCTGGGGGCTGACTCCGTTTTTTTTATCAAGGACAAATTCTTTTCCTTTCCGGAGTTGCTCGGGCCGCAGAAGCGGGACTGGCTGGCCGCCTTTCATGGCGGGGATTTCGCCGTGTTCCGCCTGACTCCGGAAAAATACCACTACAACCACGTCCCGGTCAGCGGGGTGGTGCGCGACCTCTATCCCATCGAAGGTGCGTTTCATTCCTGTAATCCGACGGCCGTCATCCGCGAGGCGACGCCGTTTTCCCGGAACCGCCGCGTGGTGACCATCATCGACACGGATGTTCCCGGCGGCTCGGGCTGTGGTCTGGTGGCCATGGTCGAGGTCGTGGCGCTCATGATCGGCCAGATCGTCCAGGCTTACAGTGACAGCGGCTACGACGCGCCCCAAACCATCCGGCCGGGGCTGTTCCTGCGCAAGGGCCAGCCCAAAAGCCTGTACCGGCCGGGCAGTTCCCTGGACGTGCTCATTTTTCAGCAAGGCCGCGTGGATTTTTGCGCCGACCTGGTCCGCAACCAAGGCCGCGCTAGGGTGAACAGCCGCTTTTCGGACTGGCTGGCGCGCCCCTGGGTCGAGACGGATGTGCGCGTGCGGGACACCATCGCCTGGGCCCGGAACCCTGAAGCCTAGAGGAGCATCATGAACGAAGTGATCTGGATTGGCGGATATGGCTTGGCTCTGTTCGCCTTTATCGTCTGGGGCGGACGCAACCTGCCGGCCGAGCGCTGGCAGATGCTGGCCAGCCTGCCCGTGGCCAAGAACGGCGACGGCTCCTGGCGGGCCGTGAACCTGACCTGGTACGGAGCGCTCAATGCCCTGGCCTATGTCCTGGCCACGGCCACGGCCCTGGTTCTGCTCGGCGCTGTCGGCGTGGGTCTGGGCGGGCTATTGGCCATTGTCGTCGGGGTGCTCGGTCTGTGCATTCCGGCCTCCCGACTGGTGGCCCGGCTGGTGGAGGGCAAACGCAACACCTTCAGCGTGGGCGGGGCCTCCTTCGTGGGCATCATCACCGCGCCGTGGATCGCGGTGCTGGTCGGGCTGTGGTCGCCGGAAATCGCGGTCCTGCCCGTGCTGGCCGCCCTGTCCATTTCCTATGCCGTGGGCGAGGGCGTGGGCCGCATGGCCTGCCTGAGTTTCGGCTGTTGCTACGGCCGACCCGTGGCCGCCTTGCCCCAGCCGTGGAAGCGTTTTTTCTCCGCCTGGAACATTGTTTTCGAGGGCGCGACCAAGAAGGCCGCCTATGCCCACCAGCTGACCGGCCAGCCCTTGGTTCCCGTACAGCTCATGACCGCATATCTGTATTGCGGCGCTGCCGTGGTCGGTTTGGTGCTTTTTTTTCGGGGCTCCTTCGGCATGGCCCTGATTCTGCCCCTGGTCGTGACCCAGGTCTGGCGCGTGCTCTCGGAATTTTTGCGTGCGGACTATCGCGGAGACCAAAAAATTTCCGCCTACCAGATCATGGCCGGACTCGGCGTGGTCTATGGCGCGGCCCTGCCCGTGCTGTTTGCCGCTCCCGCGTTGTCGCCCGATCTGGGCCAGGGCCTGAGCGCGTTATGGACCGCGCCGGTCCTGCTCGTGCTCCAGACCGTGGCCGTTCTTGCTTTTTTGTACACCGGCCGCAGCACCGTGACCGATTCCGTGGTCCGCTTCGCGGTCAAGGAACAGGAAATCTAACGTGACCTTCTCCTCCCGCACCGGAGCAGGCCGGGTCCTCGGATCCGTCCTGCTCCTTCTTTTCCTGGCCGCTCCGGCCCTGGCCCTGGGACCGCACGAGCCGTCCGGGCTGGATCTGGCCGTGGACCATCTGTGCACCGAGGTCGTGGATGGCGGTCAGCCCGACACGGCCCGCATCGCGCCCCTGGTCGATTTCGTCCGCGCCCATGCGCGGGATTCCCTGACCCTGACCAGGTACGCCGACGCGCCCGGAGCCTATCGGAGTTTTGGGTTGCGTCAGCCCCTGCAACGCCTGCTGCGTTATCTCTACAACCCGGATATTCCCGAGGAAGCGTTGAAGCCCTTTTCCCTGCGTTCCTCGCGCTGGCTGGACCCCGCCCCCGATGTCCGCCGGCTCTGGCGGGATCCCTGGCCTCCGACTCGGACTGTGGTCCTGCGCGGCGCGCAGGAGGACCAGACAACGCCGGACCAGTCCATGGGCGGCTGGTATCGCATGCGTTTGCGGCGCGTGCTGATGCTCATGCCTTGGGAACGCGGGCAGGCCCTGATTTCGGTCAGCGTCCAGGACGGCCCGTCCGAGGTCGGAGCCAAGGGCTATGCCGCGGGACCGGATGCGGACCGGACGTATGTGTATTCGGATGAGCAGGGGCTGACCAAGACCGGGCTGGGCTGGGTGGAGTCCCGGATTCAGACCAACGTTTCCGTGGCCGTATATCTGGCCGAGCCGGGCCAACCGGTGGTCAATGGGATCTTTCAGTGGATGCGCGCCGGCTGGTCCGGGCTGTCCGTGGTCAAGGCCGGGCACGTCGGCGCATCTCTGGAACGTTATGAACGCGAATTGCGTCGCGTGCTCGACGCGCCGACCCTGCCCGCGCCGGAAGTGCTGGAACAGTGGCATGCCGAGATCACGGCGCGGGACGCGGCCGTCCTGCGCCGGGAATGGACCTGGCCGGATATGGCGTCCCTGCCGTCGGATCTGGCGCGGGCCGTGGAGAGCGG
>CAYLNA010000075.1:0-8200 GCA_964384665.1 uncultured Desulfovibrionaceae bacterium
TTTCCCTGGGCTATGGCCGGCACGAGGTGGACGAGGTCGTGCGCGTCGTGTTCGAGGCCGATCCGGATTTGGACACGGGCTCGGCCATTCGTCGGGCCCTGAAGATTTTTGCCTCCAAATGACATGACCATTTCCCCTGGCGAAGAGCATATCCGGCCCCGCGCCCTGGACGATTTCATCGGCCAGGAGGACGTGCGCGGCAACCTGAAGATCTACCTGCAGGCCGCCAAGGAGCGCGGGCAGCACCTGGATCATTGTCTGCTCTATGGCAATCCGGGCCTGGGCAAGACGACCTTGGCCCAGATCATGGCCAGCGAACTGGGCGTGAACCTGGTCTCCACGTCCGGCCCGGTCCTGGAGCGCAGCGGGGATCTGGCCGCCATCCTGACCAGCCTCGGCCGCAACGATCTGCTCTTTATCGACGAAATCCACCGCATGCCGGCCGTGGTCGAGGAAATCCTCTATCCGGGCATGGAGGATTTCAAGCTGGACCTCATCGTCGGCCAGGGGCCGGGGGCGCGCACGGTTAAGATCGAGCTGGAGCCCTTCACCCTGGTCGGGGCGACGACGCGCATCGGCCTTCTGACCTCGCCTCTGCGCGACCGCTTCGGGGTCATCTGCCGCCTTGAATTCTACAACCCCGACGAGCTGTCCCTCATCGTCACCCGCGCGGCCCGGATTTTGGGCGTGCGTATCACCCGGGATGGGGCCCTGGAGATCGGCCGGCGTTCGCGGGGCACGCCGCGCATCGCCAATCGCCTGCTGCGGAGGGTGGCGGATTTCGCCCAGGTCGCGGGGAGCGCGGTCATCGACGCCGAGGTCGCGGCCAAGGGGCTGGACATCATGGACGTCGATTCGCGCGGCCTGGACATGATGGATCGCAAGATTCTGGAATGCATCATCGACCATTTCGGGGGCGGGCCGGTGGGCGTGAAGACCATCGCCGCCGCCTGTTCCGAGGAAGTCCGGACCATCGAGGACATCTACGAGCCCTATCTGATCCAGTGCGGTTTCCTGAAGCGCACGCCCCGGGGCCGGGTGGTCACGGCCAAGGCCTATCAACACATCGACGGCGGGCTCAAGCTGCGCGGCTGACGGGAGATTTCATGAAAATCGTCGACCCAAGTTTTTCCTTCATGCACCTGCCCGACGGGGAATTTGTCCTGCGTCATCTGGAACTGGCCGCCCGGACGTGTTACAAGTCCGAGGACAAGGCCGGAGCGGATTCGGCGCGGAAACTGTTGTCCCGCATCATCCGCCTGGGGCACGACAGCGTGCTGGAGCACATCGCCGTGACCGTGCGCATCGTCTGCGACCGGGGCGTGACCCATGAACTGGTCCGCCACCGGATGTGTTCCTTTTCCCAGGAAAGCACTCGCTACGCCAACTACGCCCAGGACAAGTTCGGCCGCGAGATCACGGTCATCCGGCCATTTTTCTGGAACCAGGACGACGCCCGTTCCGCGATCTGGCTGGCCGCCATGCGGTCCTGCGAAGACGCCTATCTCAATTTGATCGACTCCGGGGCCTCCCCGCAGGAGGCCAGAAGCGTCCTCCCCAACAGCCTCAAGACCGAGATCGTGACCACGGCCAATATCCGCGAGTGGCGGCATATCTTCAAATTGCGCTGCGACAAGGCGGCTCACCCGCAGATGCGCCAGGTCATGCTGCCGCTTCTGGCCGCCTTCGCGGAGCGGGTCCCCCTTGTGTTCGACGACCTGGAAGAGCGCTTCCGTCCCGCCATCCAGGAGATGGCGACCGGGGGAGGCGCGACCGCGTGGCCCTGAGTCGTCCGGGCCAGACCTTCACGGGGGGCATGTTGACGCGACATGCCCCTTTTTTTTGCGCCCGGTGTGAGGAAGTGGGGGCTCGGCTCTTTGGATTTTCCCAGAACACGCGAAAAAACTCGAAAATGGCAAATTTGGCATGAAAATGGGCCGATTTTCGGACCATGGAGGGAGGCTCGTGAAACATAGCCGCTGTCCCACCATGGTCTTCCTTTTTGTCGTGCGCGCGAAGAATATATTTTCTCCGCGTGAATTGAGCTGGTTATGTGCGTGGAGGCGATTTCGCGGGAGAGCTTGGGGTGGAAGCGCCCGGTTTTGTGCGTTTTGATAAAAAACAAGGAATTTTCGAGAAAAATCGAGATAAGAAAATAGAGCCATGTGGAAAAGATATTCATACATGTTTATAATTTTGTATTGACACCGCGCCAGCCTTGGCCGCCCCTGGCGATACGCGATTCTCGGGTGGCCCTTGAATTTCGAGGATAGGAGTGATCTTGAAATATTTCGTATGTTTATCCTGTAGAGACCGGATCCGCGAAAGTTCTCGCAGGTCGGGAATACCGGAGTTGTCGCCGTATCGTTACATGGCTAGGACCCGTCCCCATGATTGACGCATGGGACCGCATATCTTTTTCGTTGCAGAAATGTTTGAGCCCGGGGCTTTTTCAGCTTTGGATCAAGCCCCTGCAGGGATGCCTGGATTCCGACACGCTGGTGCTGCGGGCTCCCAATGACTTTGTCTGCACCTGGGTCCGGACCCGGATGTTGGACAAGATCCAGGAAGCGGCGCGCGAGGTGCTCGGCTTCGCGCCCCGGATCGACCTGGGGCACGCGCAGGCCGCGCCCGCGCCGCCCGCGCCGAAGCCCGCCCCCGTCTCCGCGCCGGCGCGGCCCAAGCGCGTCGTGGCGACGCGCCAGATGGCCTTGCCCGTGGAGCAGGTCGTCGCCACGCACAGCGTGCAGAACTGGCGCTACCAGTTCGACGATTTTATCGTCGGCCCCTGCAACCAGCTGGCTTTTGTCGCCTCGCAGAGTTTCTGTCGGGACCTCCAGGCCTCGGATCAGCTTTTTCTCTGTTCCGCCCCCGGGCTGGGCAAGACCCACCTGGCCCAGGCCATCGGCGCTGAATTGGCCCGCCAGACCAACCGCAGCCATTTGCGGGTCTGCTATCTGAACGGGGAGGAGTTTGGCAGCCAGCTGGTCATGGCCATCAAGGCCAAGACCGTGGAGCAGTTCAAGGCCCGTTTCCGGACCAATGTCGACCTGCTCCTGCTCGAGGACGTTCATTTCTTCCAGGGCAAGGAAAAGATGCAGGACGAGCTGCTGAACACCCTCAAGTCCCTGCAGAACCAGGGCCGGCGCGTGGTTCTGACCAGCACCTTCCTGCCGCGCGAACTCTCGGACATCGATTCCAATCTGCTGTCCCGTTTCGCTCAGGGGTTCATGGCCGTCATCGACAAGCCCGACTACGAGACCAGGCTCGAAATCATCCGCGCCAAGTCCCGGGCCGCCCAGGTCAGCGTTCCGGTCAACGTGGCCGAACTGCTGGCCGATCGCATCAAGACCGACGTGCGCCAGCTCGAAAGCTGCCTGAAGAACATTCTGCTCAAGGCCAAGCTCATGAACATGAACATTTCCCTCGATCTGGCCTGGGAGGTGCTCCAGAATTACAAGCTGGACAATCCGTCCCTGGACCTGGACCGGATCATTTCCTTTGTCTGCCAAGCCTATGGCTTTGGCCTGGACGATCTCCGCTCCAAGAGCCGCAAGAAGGACCGCGTCATCGCCCGCAACACCGCCTTCTATCTGGCCCGCAAGCACACCGAGCTGTCCCTGGCCGACATCGGCCAGCGCTTCAACCGCAAGCACTCCACGGTCATCAAGGGCATCGCCTCCGTCGAGCAGGAGGTCGCCCGCCAGTCCCCCTTGGGATGCCAGTTGAGCCGGACCATCCAGCAGCTGCACGCCTGAGATCAAGGATATTCAGCTCGTTCGCGGCCATTCGAACTGGATGCCGGCCTTCGCAGGCATGACAAGGGCTTGGCGCGAGACGTCATTCCGGCGAAAGCCGGAATCCAGTGTTGGATGATCATGAACCGGATGTGTTGAAAAGCCCCCCACGAAAAGAAAAAAGGCCCATGCATGACGACCATGCATGGGCCTTTTCCGGTTTTTTTTCCGGTTCGTTATCCCCTGGCTTTTTCCAGGATCTGCTCGCCCTGGGCCGTGCGCAGGGCCGTCGCCAGGGCGTCGACGATGCGCGGGTCGTAATGCGTGGCCGCCGAGCGCAAGGTCTCCAGGGCCACTTCCGGGGACAGGGCCGGGCGATAGGCCCTGGGACGGATCATGGCGCAGAAGCTGTTGGCCACGCTCAGCAGGCGGGCCTGCTCGGAAATGTTCTCTCCGTGCAGTCCTCGGGGGTAGCCGCTGCCGTCCAGGCTTTCGTTCATCTGATAGACCGCGTCGAAGACCGGCAGCTCGAAGTCGATCTGGCGCAGGATGTCTCCGGCGTGGTCCACGTGTTTCTGGACCTGCTGCTTTTCCTCCTCGGTCAGGGGCGAGGCCTTGGTCAGCAGGGCCTTGTCCACGAACATCTTGCCAATCTGGGACAGATGCGAGGCGATTTCCACCGTGGCCTTGTCCGTGGGCGACATGCGCAGGGTGTCGGCCAGAAGCGAGGCCAAATCCCGCATCAGCACCGAATGTCCGGCCAGGTAGGGGTCCGTGAATTCGATGGCCTTGACCAGGGCCTCGATGGTCTGCTGGATGGACTGGCGCTTGCGTTCCTCGGCCCGGACCATGGCCGTGATGTCGCGGAAAATCGAGACCACGCCCCGGGGATGACCCGCGTCGTCCTTGAGGGTGATTTTGGTGATCTGGAAATGATGCTCCGTGGATTTCAGGAAGATCCGTTCGTTGACCGTGACCGGCGCGTCGGTCTTGAGGGCCTGTTCGTCCGACAGTTCCAACCGCTTGCCGGTGTCGAATCCGAACAGGGCCACGTCGTCCAGGCCGACCACTTCCGTCGCCGTCCGGCCCACGCCCATGGCCAGGGCCGGGTTGGCGTAGGTGTAGACCCCGCTTAAATCCTTGACCGCGATGAAATCCGGAATGGTGTCGTTGATGGAGTCCAGAAAATTGCGCTGTTGCTCCAGTTCGAGGGCCAGGGCCTGGAAGGTGGCGGCGAGGCGTTTGTTGTTCTGGCCCATGGTCCGCCACCAGATGGCGCCGAAGAGCAGGCACAGGACCAGGGCGATGAGCGCGGCGATGAACATGGACAGGCGCGAGTAGTCCTGGAGCCCCTTGCTGGCGTCGGCGACGGCGACTTCCTGCACCATCCACCATTCCAGTTCCGGGACCTGGACGCCCAGGGAAAAGACCGTGTCCCCCCCGCCCAGGGATTGGCGCGTGGCGAACGGGAAATTTTGGTTTTCGGCCAGTCCGGGCGGCGTGGGCAGGGTTTTGAGGCCGCTTGGGGTCCAGGGCACGACTTCCTGGAATTGACCTTGGGATTCCTGGATGATCCGGGTGCGCTCGCCTCGGGCCGAAAGAGGGGTGTTGGAGAGCAGGGCGTTGACGTTGGTGGTCGCGCTTTTGGTCATCATGACCACGGCCGCGGCCTTTTTCTCCCCGCCTTCGGCGGCCGTGGAATAGATGGGCGCGAAAACGTCGATGACCAAGCCGTTGTCCGTCTGGCGCAGAGGGGAATAGTGCACGTCCGGATAGGCGAAGGTTTTTTTGATCAGGGCCGCCTGCAGGGGCGTGAGCGGGCCTTGGCGAGTGTCGGACCCGATGAAGGATTGGCCGCCGCGGTGCACGATCCGGCCGGACAGGAAGCCGGAGAAGGCCGTGAAATCGGCGAAGGTCTGTTGCATCAGCGGCAGCTGTTCGGCCAGTTGGGCCATCTGGTCGTGTTTCTCCCCTTCGGGGATGACGCCGGTGATCAGGAAGCTGGGGTCGGCCTCGACCAGGTCCATGTCCGTGGCGTAGAGGCGAAACAGGTCCGAGGAGATGAGCTGATCCGTTTGCTGGGCCAGGCCGGACAGCCAGGAGCGCAGGACCTCGACCCGGCTGTTGGCCAAGAGTTCCAGGCGTTCCTGGACCTGGGCGCGCAGTTCGCCTTCCCTGGCGTTGATGCTCCATCCGACCCAGGTCACCAGCGCCCCGACCACCAGGGAAATGATGGTCACGCCCATGATCAGTTCGGCCTTGTACTCGGACAGTGCGGGCGCGGCGCCCCCGTTGCGTGTTGCTGTCATCGTCCCGTTCTCCAACTTAAGGTTTCGCGATGGGAATGTGCGCCCAGCGGTATTCCTCGTTCACGGAATACTGGGGCGTGTAATGGGTGTATTTGGCGTGCGAGAGGACAACGCTGGTCGTGTTGTCCAGGATATAGGCGTCGCCGCGCACGAAAACGGCCAGGATCGCATGCCCCAGCCCCCGGATGCGGTCCTTGACGGCCACGATGCGCAGATCCTCGGCGGCGAAGCCCAATTCGCGCAGGGCGAAGTATTTGATGATGGCGTAGTCCTCGCAGTCTCCGGACTGCTTCAAGAATTCCCGGGGAGCGGCCCACCAGTCCGATACTCCGTACAGATCAAGGTCCAGCCGGTATGGCCACTTGTTGAAGAAGGCGTTGACCATCCTGAGCTGGGCCATCTCGTCCCGACCTCTCGCCTCGCGGATGATTTTTTGCCAGCTGGTCGCGCCGGGCGGGCAGGATTTATCGCCGCATGTGTTCAGGACGCGCACCTGCTCCTTGGCCACGGACAGGACCCGTTTCCACTGGGGCAGGGCGTCGAACGTGCCGCGAAAGGCCGCGCTGCGCAGCAGCTTGACGCCCTGCCCCGCTGTTTCGGCCACGGCCTGGGCGGGCGGCAGGGCCGCCTCCAGCAGCATGGCCGCCAGCAGGGCCAGGAATGTCCGGCGGCGCATGCGCACGTCATCGCTCCCGCAACGCGTTTTGCTTGGCCTTCAAAATGGGCTTGAGCAGGTAGTCCAGCACGGACTTCTTGCCGGTCAGGATGTCCACGCTGGCGGTCATGCCCGGAATGATGGGCAGCTGCTCGTTGCGGTAGGTCAGGGAGCTGCTCTTGGTGCGCAGCTTGACCTTGTAAAAACTTTCGCCTTTCTGATTCTGGATGGTGTCCGCGCTGATCTGTTCCAACGATCCCTCCAAGCCCCCGTAGATGGAGAAGTCATAGGCCGTGATCTTGATCATGGCTTTTTGTCCGGGATGGAGAAAGGCGATGTCCGCCGGTTTGATGTTGGCCTCGATGAGCAGGGTGTCGTCCAGGGGCACGATTTCCAGGATGGGCTCGCCCGGTTTGACCACGCCGCCGACCGTGTTGAGGATGACCTGCTTGACGGTTCCGCGCACGGGGCTGCGCACGTCGGTCCGCGTCACCCGGTCCTGGCCGGCGGAGAGGGTGTGGGTGATGGATTCCAGCTCGAACTCGCGCTTGTTCATTTCTTCCAGGGCCATGGCCTTGTACTCGGCCAGGCGCTGGGCCTGGCGCTCCTTGATTTCCTGGGCCGCCTGCTGGGTGCGGGGAATGGCCGCGCCCAGCATCTGCAGATCGCCGCGCAGCGAGACCACGCTGCGTTCCAAGGTCAGGTATTCGACCTTGGGATAGACGTTTTTTTCCATCAGCGGCTTGGCGATGTTCATCTGGTCCTGGGCCAGCTTCAGATCCTTGCTCGCCTGGTCTCGCCGCATGATCATCTCGTTGGCTTCCTGGACCCTCTGGCTGTACTGGCTTTTCAGGATATTGAGTTCCTGGGTCAGTTGGTCCTGGCGGGCGGTGTAGATGGCCATCTGATCGCGGATGAGGTGCGGGGCCTTGGTCTTGACCTCGTCCGGAAAAACGGGGCTCTCGCTCGCGGCCTCGGCCCGCAGGCGGGCGATGGCGGCTTGGTGGGCCAGGGCCTGGCTGGCTGCGTCCTTCATGGTGCTTTGGGCCATCTCGTTGTTGATGCGGACCAGGATGTCGCCCTTGTTCACGATCTGGTTCTCGTGGACCAGGGTTTCCTCGAGGATGCCGCCCTCCAGGTTTTGGATGACCTGCACGCGTTGGGACGGGATGACCTGCCCGTCGCCCCGGGTCACCTCGTCCAGGATGGCGAAGTGGGTCCAGACCAAAAAGGTTCCCAGCATGAGATAGATGAGTATCGACAGGACATACGCCCAGCGATGCCCGCGCCGGTGCAGGGCCGCGTCGGTCTCGTTCATGAAGCGCAATTCGTGTTCGGCGAATGGTGACTTAGGCATTTTTGGCTCCGCTGGCGCGTTTTTGCATTTCCGCCAAGACCGCGTCACGCGGACCATCGGCGATGATCCTCCCGTCTTCCAGGACGATGACGCGGGTCACCAGGGACAGAAGGCTCGGGCGGTGCGTGATGAGGAGAAGGGT
>CAYLNA010000076.1:0-8195 GCA_964384665.1 uncultured Desulfovibrionaceae bacterium
ACATCCTGAAAATTCATGCACAGCTCCTTACTCGGTCACGACAAAATCCCGGCCCCTCTCAACAGCGCGCAAAGCGAGTGCCGTCGCAGGTCAGGCCGAGATGACATTCCACAAAGGCGTCCACGAGATGCGCGCATTCCTCCCGCACGACGGCCGGAGGAATCCAACCGCCCCACTCCGCCGGTCCGGTCCGGACCAGGGTTTCGAGTAGGCGCGACGTCTCCCGCGAAACAGAAATTTTTTGCCCATTCCCGGACGGGCAGCGCAGACAATACAGACCGCCATCGCGCACGGCGAAAACCGCGCGGGGAAAGACGTCTAGCGCTTGTCCGCACTCCCGGCATGTCCGCAGTTCCGGCTGATAGCCCTGGGCGAAGGCCATCTTGGCGCGAAACAGCACGGGCAGGAACCAGGACGCCTCGCCAGCGCCGTCCAGGGTCGCGAGCATCTCCGTGAGCAGGGCGTGGGTCGGGGCGTATCCATCCGGAGTCAAGGCCAGGGATTCGACAAAGCGCACGCAGTTGCTGATCATGCCGAGTTTTTTCAGATCGCTCTTGAGGCCGGAATAGCGGTTCAGGAGCGTGCCTTCTTCAAGGCAATAGTACTCCCGCCGCTGGTTCCGGCTGACCCGGAAGCGCACCAGGGACAAGGGATCCAGGCAGCCGCTGAATCGTCTGCGGCTGCGGCGTCCACCAAAGGCGAAGCCCGTCAAGAGCCCGTGGTTGGGTGAAAAAAAACGGACCCAGCAGTCCACCTCGCGAAAGGTGCCCACCCTGAGCACCACGACGTCCTCGGAAAATTCCATGTCCGTGGCCCGCAGGGCGGCCTATTTGATGACCACGGTCTTGACCTCTCCCTGCTTCGAACTCACCGGGTACGGTTTGCCGTCAAGAGTCAGGTCCAGGCCGCCCAAATTTCCGAATTTGATGGTCAAGGTCTTGGAAAAGACCAGCGTCGCGGATTCGCCCTTGCGCAGGAAATAATCCGTAACCTTGTCGTCGGCGCGGGCTTGCAGCCAACTCGCGGACCGGGCGGACACGAGCATGGTCCGTTTGGCGGGCATGACGGCCTCGGGAGTCGTTGCCTCGGGCGCGGCGGATGCGTTTACGGCCGTGGCGACGCCTTCGGTCCGGGCGTTTCCGGAAGCATTGGCCGTGTCATCGGTGATTTCCTGCATCTGGGTCAGCGGCGCGGACTGGGTCGGGGCCTGGATCGTCGTTGGCGCGGGCTGGGGGGCGGGATTGGCCGGGGCCGGCTCGGAGACAGGCGAAACCGGCTTGGTGAGCGGCCCCAGATACGTGTCGTAGGCATACCAGCCGCCCAAGCCCAGGGCCACGAGGCCCATGGCCGAGGCGATCCACACGGCCACGGGAGCCCTGTTGGAATCGTTGAAGCGCACCGTGATGTGGGGACCGTGGTCGTCGCCATGATGGTCCATGTCCACGGGCACGGGATATTCCCGGCTGAAGTCCGCGCACAATTGCTGTTCGTCCAGGCCGAGCAGCATGGCGTAACTGCGCACGAAACCTCGGGCATAGACGGGATGCGGAAACTTGCTTGAGTTGCCTTCCTCTAGTGCGACGATGACCGTCTGGGCGATCTTGGTCCGCTCTTCGACCACCTCGATGCTCAGTCCGGCTCGTTCGCGGGCCTCGCGCAGGGCGGCGCCGATTTCCATCAAATCCATATTCGAAAACTCCGTTTCTTCGTTATCGACGAAAGCGCTAGAGCCGTTTTTCGATCAGAGCCTTGCTCCGCAAATCGGTCATGTATTCCTGGAAGCGCGCGTCAAGCTTGGGGCGCATGATGACTTCCCGCACTTCTTCCTGGGCCTCGGCGAATTCACGCTTCGCCCCTTCCTTGCGGTCCAGGACCTTGAGCACCACCCATTTGCCCTGCACCGGAAAGGGCTGGGTCATGCCGCCGATGGCCACGGGCTCCACCTCGCGTTGCCAGTCCGGAGCCAGTTCCTCCCAGCGCACGTCGGCGATGACGCCCGTGTTCTCCCGTGGCCCGATGGATCGGGACAGAACCGCGTCGCCAAAGGACATCGCGCCGCTTTCCACCGCGCCCCGCACCGATTTGGCCGCTTCCGCGTCACCCAGGACCAGCATCTGCACGGTCATGACGCGACCGGAGGTGAATTCGGGGCGATGCGCTTCGAAATAGGCGGTCACCTCTTCCTGGGTGACGACGACCTTGCGCCGGACCATGAATCCGATCATGCGGTGTTTCATGATCTCCTGCCGGGTCCGGGCCTTGAACTGCTCGGGGGTCAGCCCCTGCAGTTTCAGGGTGTTCGCGAACTGTTCCTCGGTCAACCGGCGGCGCACCTTGAACTGCCGGATCTCGTTCTCCACTTCCGAATCCGTGACCTCGACCTTGAGCCGTTCGGCTTCCTGACGCAGCAGGATGTCATTGATCATGACATCCAGGAACTGGGCCCGGGCGCTCGCGGTCAAGGCCGCCGGATTGACGCCATCGGGACCGGCGGAGGAACGCAGCAGCTGGTCATCCAGTTCCTGCAAGGTGATAATCTCGCCGTTGACCACCGCGACGATGCGGTCCACCACCTCGGCCGAGGCCGAACCCAGGCCGCACAGGAACATGATCGCGGCATATACAAGGAGAATGCCCTGTTTTTTCATATGAAGCTCGTTTCGTTGAGGAAATATGGAATCAAGATGCGCGCGCAGGTCGCGCGGAGCGCGCAACGCTTCTGCTCATCCCGCGCTCTTGTCAAGGCTTGCCAGGCAGGCGCCGGCAAGGTGCCCCGGTACTACCCTTGAGCTTGGACCGAGTCCAGTTCAATCTTGATTCTCCCGGCCCGTGGGCCTTTCCTGCTCCTCGACGGCGGGGACGAGGCGCGTCCGCAGGGAGGTGAGCAGGTCCTTGAACGCGTTCATGGACTGGGTCGGCGAGACGGCCTTGGCCGTTTTCAGCTCCAACTTAGCCGGAGGCAGAATCCGGGCCGAGGTTTCGTTTTCCGCGACCCAGGTCATGAGGGCCAGCGGGTCCAGATTGTGCCGGGTTTCGTCCCAATGCAGCACGATCCGGTCCTCGAACAGATCCACCCGCACCGCGCCCAGTCGCCGGACATCGATCTTGATCATGAGCACGGCGACAAATGTTTTCACCGCCTCGGGCAAGGACCCGAAGCGGTCGCGCATGTCGTCGACCAAATCGACGATGCAGGCCTCGTCCCGGCAGGACGACAATTCCTTGTAATATTGCAGACGCTGCTTGCCCTCGACGATGTAGTCCTCGGGAATGAGGGCCTGAAAGCCAAGGTTGAGTTCCGGCTCGATCTCGGTTTCGACCTTGCCTCCGCGCAGGCGGCGGACTTCTTCTTCCAGCATTTCCAAAAAGAGATCGAGACCGACCTTGCCGATGGTCCCGGACTGCGCCTCGCCCAAAATATTACCGGCTCCGCGCAGGCGCAGGTCCTCCATGGCGACCTTGAAGCCAGCGCCGAGGTAATCCATGTCCAGGATGATCTTCATCCGCTTGCGCGAGGTTTCCTGCAACCGGTCCAGATCGGGGATGACGAAATAGGCGTAGGCCTGCTCGCTGGACCGACCGACCCGGCCGCGCAACTGGTAGAGCTGCCCCAACCCGAAGAGCTGGGCCTGGTCGACGATGAGGGTGTTGGCCTTGGGAAAATCCAGGCCTGACTCGACAATGGCCGTGCAGACCAGCACATCCAGCTCACCATGCCAAAATTTGTGCATGGTTTCTTCCAAGTCCTGGGCCTTCATCTGGCCATGGCCCATGCCGACCCGGGCCTGGGGAACCAGTCCGCTGACAAACTCCGCCACCCGTTCCAATCCCTGCACGCGGTTGTAAACCCAAAAAACCTGCCCGCCGCGCGCCAGCTCCCGCTCCAGGATGGCCTTGAGCTGTTCGGAATCGCGCTCCATGAGGGAGGTCATGACCGGCTTGCGGTCCCGGGGCGGGGTCTCGATGACGCTCAAGCCCCGGATTCCGGACAGGGACAGCTGCAGGGTGCGCGGAATGGGCGTGGCGGTCAGGGTCAGCACGTCGATGGTCGAGCGCATTTTCTTGATGCGCTCCTTGTGCTTGACTCCGAAGCGCTGCTCCTCGTCCAGGATGAGCAAGGACAGATTGGCGAACTCGACGTCCTTGGAGAGCATGCGGTGGGTGCCGATCAAAACGTCGATCTGGCCGCGCCGGGCGGCCTCCACCACCCGCTTCTGCCCGGCCGTGGGCACGAAGCGGCTGAGCAGGCCGACATTGATGGAAAAAGGCTCCATGCGCTGGCGAAAGGTCTGGTAGTGTTGCTCGGCCAGAACCGTGGTCGGACAGAGCAGCGCGACCTGCTTGCCGTCCATGACCGCCCGGAAAGCGGCGCGCAGGGCGACCTCGGTCTTGCCGAAGCCGACGTCGCCGCAGACCAGGCGATCCATGGGTTCGTTCTTTTCCATGTCGGCCAGGACGTCGGCGATGGCTTTTTCCTGATCCCGGGTTTCCTCGAAACCGAAGCTGGCCTCGAATTCCCAGTACAGCTCCGAAACCGGATTGTACTGAAAACCCTTGGCGATCTTGCGGTAGGCGTACATTTCGACCAAATCGCGGGCGATCTTGGCGATGGCCTGTCGCGTCCGCTCCCGGGCCTTGGTCCAGGCCGATCCGCCCAGGCGATCCAAGGCCGGAGCCGCGCCTTCGGGGCCCTTGTAGCGCTGGACCTGGCCCAGACGGTCCACGGGCAGGTAGAGTTTGTCGTCGCCGTCGTAACGCAGAAGTAGATAGTCGTTGGCCACGTCGCCGAACTTGACCCGGTGCAATCCATCGAAACGGCACAGCCCATAGTCGCGGTGCACGAGGAGATCGTCGGCCCCAAGATCATCGAACGTATCCAGACCCTTGAAAGCCTTGCTCGTGGCTTTGTGGGCCTTGGGCGCGCCCGGCTGGAGGACCGATTCCGGCAGGATCTGGATGGTGGCCCAGGGCAGGCGCATGCCGTGGCCCATGGAGCCGACCAGGGCGAAAAGTCCCTTGGCCGAAGCGTCGTAGCTGATCTGCGGAACGTGTTCGTCCTGGGCCGCCAGTTGCAGGAATTTTTTGCGGGACTGCTCGGTGTGGAAACAGAGGATGGTCTGGGCAAAGGTCCGCCGCCACGTGTGCAATTCCTGCATCAGGGCGCGCCAGGGTCGTTTGCGTTCCTCGGGGTTCCAGAACAGATCCTCGAAGCTGGACACGGCTTCCTCGGGCAGTTCGACCCCGTCCTCGCGCACGCCCATGACCAGGCTCTCGAACAGGATCTGGCGGCTGGATTCCCAGATCTTGCGGGCGTCCCCCGAGGTCAGGAGCAGCCCATGACGCGGCCATTGCCGGGATTCGTCGCGGAAATGGTTCTGCCACGTCCACCCGGCCTCCTCCAGCTTGGGCCGCAGGTCCTGGGCCTCGGCCATGAGAAAGACGGTGTTGTCCGGAAGCCAGGCGTCCAGGCCCACGCAGTCGGGATAATACATGCAGGGCGGCAGATGCGGATGACCTTCGAGCAGCTCTTTTTCCAAGTCGGCGCGGGTCGCGCGCGAGATCTCGCCCAGTTTGGTCCAGCCGTCGTAGAGCGCCCTGGCGGCCTCGCGATAGGTCGGCGCGCCGATGCACCCGGCCACGGGCACGATGCGGACAGCCTTCAATTCCGCCCGCGAGCGCTGGGACATGGGCTCGAAGAGCCGAATCCGCTCCAGGACGTCCCCGAAGAATTCCAGCCGCAAGGGATGGTCGTAGCCGGGGCAAAAAATGTCGACAATGTCGCCGCGCAGGGAAATCTCGCCCACGGCCGTGACCATGGACACGCGGCTGTAGCCCCAGTTGATCAGGGTTTCGAGCAGATCCTCCTGATCCATTTCCTCGCCCAGGCTCAGACCGACGTGCTCCATGCGCAGCACGTCGGGGGACGGCCATTTCTGGATCAGGTTTTCCAGCGGCAGCAGCACGCCGCGCACCCCGCCCTGCCCCAGACTGTAGAGCGCCTTCCAGCGTTCCGGCCACGGCGAGCGGCGCGGTTCGTCCACGGAGCACTGCGGAAACCTGATCCACTGCCGCTCCCAGAAAGGCAATTCGCGGTCATGGGGCGCGAACAGGGCGGCCAGGGAGGCGTAGAGGTGGGGGTCGGCGCTGGACGGCAGGACAAGCACGACATTCTTGCCCTGCCCGAGCAGGGTCTGGGCAAGGTACATCTGCGAGGCCGGACCGCTTTTGAAGACGCGGATCAGGCGGTCCGGGCCGGAAAGAAATTTCTGTAGTTCAGAAGGAATAAGCACGAAATGGCCGGGGGTTGAAGAACAGGGAAAAGCCGCCTCGGTCAGGAGGCGGCTTGCATTTTCAAGAGGTTGCGCGTCAGACGCGGCCCAATTTTTCCTGTTCCTCGTTGCTCAAAAGGCGGTTCAGGTCAAGCATGATGAGCAGGCGGTCCTCCAGCTTGCCCACGCCGCTGATGTAGTCGGAATCCAGGCCGGCGACCACTGGCGGCGGCGGTTCGACGGTGTTGGCCGGCAAGCGCAACACTTCGGACACCGAATCGACGATGAAGCCAACGATCATGGAACTGATTTCGATGACGATGATGCGCGTGTTCTTGTCATGACTGCGGGAATCCAGGCCGAACCGCTTGCGCAGGTCGAGGATGGGGATGACCTTGCCGCGCAGGTTGATAACCCCTTCCACGAAGGGCGGGGCCTTGGGAACCTTGGTGATTTCGAGCATGCGGATGATTTCCTGAACTTTCAGGATCTCCACGCCGAATTCCTCGTCACCGATGCTGAAAGTCACCAACTGCAGCAGGTCGGCTTCCTGCCGCTTGTGTTCATCGGACATTGTCTCGCTCCTTGTTCGCGGTGCAGGGACGTTTAGCGCCACATTTCAATGGCCACGAGCATTACAGCCTTTCCCAAGGCAAGGCAACCGGTCTTTCTTTTTGATGATTCCAGGGCCGGCCAGAAAAGGATGGACAGCTATTTCCGGGGTGCGTATGGAGCTTGCCAACGGTTCGGCAACCTCAGTCAAGGAGCTTCGCAGATGGCACGATTCCTTCCCGATCATGATCCTTTCCCTCTCGAGGATCAGCTGAGGGTCCTTGGCAACGACGAGCTGCTGGACTTTTGGGAAGAAAGCCAACTGTTGGATAAATATCTTGAAGCCGCCGAGGATGACTGCCCGCCCTCGACCCATTACGAAAACGCCATCCTCAACGAACTGCGCCTGCGGTCCATGGCCCGCGTCTAATCCGACACCGTCCCGCTCTTTTCAAAGCTCCGCCATGCGGAGTTTTTTTTTGTCCGCCGTTCACCGGTCGTTCATTGTCATAAAATTGTAACAATCCGCACAGTGCTTGTTTCTTTAGATTTTTCGATCAGATCGACGCATTTTTGTTGCAAATTTTGATAAATTTGACATTTGTATGACAAGACTGATTGCCACAATTCGGTTCGGCGCTTAAAAGCCCCCCTGTTTTGGCCAGCCTTGGATCGCACCAAGCGGCCACGAATAAATCACGGCGACACATGGCGGTGTCGACCCAACACGACGGAGAACACGCATGGGCTTTTCTATTTTTCCTAAAAATATCCATTTTTTTGAACTTTTGATCAAGCAAAACGACATCCTCAAGGAGGCGTCCCGGCAACTGTGCAGCATCATGGACGATGTCTCCTGCGTGGACGAGGCCTGCAAGGCCGTGACCCTGGTCGAGGCCGATGGCGACGAACTCTGCCGCGAAATTGCTCGTCTGCTCTCCCAGACCTTCATCACCCCCATCGACCGCGAGGACATCTACCGCCTCAATCTGACCCAGGAAGACTCCATCAATTATATCAAAGCCATCGCATCGCGCATGCGTCTTTACGGTTTTGACTATATTCGTTTTCCGGCCCGGAAGATGGCCAAGAACATCAGCGAGATGGTTGAACTGACCGGGACCATGATCTGCTGTCTGCAGAGCAAGCAGGATGTCAGCGGTCAGATCCGCGCGATCAAGAACCTCAAGACCGAATGCGAGATGCTCTTCTCCACGGGTCTAGCCGAACTCCAGGACCATGACCTGCCCGACCCCAGGGAAGTGATGAATATCATGCGCTGGTCCCAGGTCTACGACCGCTTTGAAATGGCCATCGAGCGGATCGACGATCTGGCCGACGCCATCGAGGAAGTGGTGCTGAAAAATGCTTGAA
>CAYLNA010000077.1:0-8162 GCA_964384665.1 uncultured Desulfovibrionaceae bacterium
CTCCTTGGCCTCGATGACGAAGTCCGCGTAAATTTCCGGGTCCATGAAGTCCTGGGTCATACATCCTTCCTTATTGATGAGCGGCGTTATCCGAGCAGCATCTTGACGTTGCGCAACATTTTCTCGGGCTGGGCCGGCTTGACCATGTACATGTTCGCGCCCAGGTTGAGACCGGCCTGAATGTCCTTTTCCTGCCCCTCGGTGGACAGGACGACGATGGGAATGTCGCGATGAGCGTCCTGCTCGCGCACCGTCTTGATGAAGGTGTACCCGTCCATGCGCGGCATGTTGATGTCGGAAATGATCAGGTCGACCTTGCCCGCCGCGTAGAGCTTTTCCAGACCGTCCAGCCCATCCTCGGCCACGGTCACCTTGAAGCCTTCCTTCTTCATGATGAAGGCCACCAGGTTCCGGACCGTCTTCGAATCATCCACGATCAAAATATGTTTGGCCATATATCCTCCACGAGCAGCCTTGGGATGTCGTCTACCGCTCCAGAACGGTCCGCACCAGCTGGTCCACGGCGATGATTCCGATCAATTTTTCCTGAAATTTCAAAAGACCGGCCAGATGGCTGCTGCCCACCCCGAGCCGGGCCTCGATATTCCATTCCACCTCCTCGCCGCGCACCCGGTACATGGTGGCCACGGCATGGATGATGAGGCCGATCTGCAACCCCTCATGCCGGCAGATGACGATGAAACGATCCTGATCCCCGTCCCGCGCCGAAAGCCGCAGCAAGTCATTGAGACGGACCAGGGGCGTGACCCGACCGCGCAGATTGATGATGCCGGCGATATATCGGGGCGCGGCCGGCAGCTTGGTCGGCTCCATGAAGGTGATGACTTCCTGGACCATGGAGATGGGCAGGGCGTATTCCTGTCCGGACAGGAAAAAGGACACTAGCTGGATCTCGGTCGAGCCGCGCAGCTGGTCCTGAACCGAGACCGCCGCCGGTTCCTCCGGCCTGGAAGCGACCTCGGGCGCGGGAGCCTTGGGCGCGGCCGGCTCCGCCCCGGCACTCGGGACCGCCGCCGAACGCGGGGCCATGACGGTCTCCGGATCGCAGGCCGGAACCTCGCGGGCCAGCCCCAACCCGGCGTAACGGCGCAGGAACGCCTGTTCGGCTTCGGTCAGATCCGTGCCGACCCCAGACCCGAATTCCTGCTGCAGAAAATATTCTTCCGGCGTTTTCACTTCATCGGTCATGCATCCTCCATCCTCGTCAGTTCCTTGGCCAGCGCCAGATATTCCTCGGCGCCGCGCGAGCCCGGAGCCAGATCGGTGATGGTCAATCCGCGCGCGCAGGCCTCGCGGAACTTGGTGTCCATGTTGATGACGGTCTCGAACATGCGCGGCCCCATTTTTTGCCGGAGCAGGTCCAGCACGCGGCGGCAGGCGCTGGCCCGGCGATCGAACATGGTGGCCAGGGCCTTGTAGCGAACCGGCCGCTTCAGACCGCGCTCCAGGGCGCCCAGGGTCGAGAACAACAACTTGAGCCCGTGCAGGGCCAGAAAGTCGGTCTGAATCGGAATCACGACCAGATCCGCCGCGACCAGGGCGTTGATCAGAAGCACGCTCATCTGCGGCGGGCAATCCAGCAACACGTAATCATACGAGTCGCGGATGGCCGCGATGCGTCCAGCCAGAATCAGCCCCTTGTTCGGCCGGTCGCGCAGGTCCATCTCCAGATCGGAGAGCCTGGTGTCGCTGGGCACGAAATCGAAATGGCACGAGGGGCGGCGATGGATGACCGCGGGCCACAACGCGGCCGGATCGGCCTGCTCCGCGAACAAGTCAAAGGCCGTGCCTGTCACGCTCTCCGGATAATAGGCCAAATGGATGCTGGCGCTGGCATGGGGGTCCATGTCCATGACCAGCACCGTGCGTCCCAGCGCGGCCAGGCTGGCGGCCAAGGTCAGGGTGGTCGTGGTCTTGCCCACGCCGCCCTTCTGATTCGCGACGGACAGCACCTTGCCCATGTCAGCCCTCGCCACGCTTGGCTTGACGCCGGATCTCGTCCTGGATCAGGCCGTGCAGGGCGCGCCAATCGTCGTCATAGACGTCGGTGAAGCGCAACCCCAGGCAATACCGCGAAAACGGAATCCGCTCCACCACCCGGACCACCTCGGCCACGGCTTGCAGGCTCTGGTCCATGTCGCTTTCGAAAACCTTGAAAAAACCGGGATGAAATTTGTTCAACCTGGCCATGTGCAGACGGACCTGCACCTTGTCCCCGACCTCGAACCGACGCGGCACGACCACGGACAGCCCGCCCACGCTGACATCCTCGCAGGTCGCGCTGATCCTGGGTTGGTCCTTCAGGGGAAAGACGAATTCCGCCAATTCGAGACGATAGGATTTGGGCAGGCGGGTATGTTGTCGGCGCTCGCTGTCCTGACTCACTCAAACCTCCTTCTTGTACACGATGGCCCCCGGATGATGAATCGGCTTGAACGCCCGGGACAGGTTGTGCAGCGATTCCGAGTGACCGATGAACAGATGGCCGCCAGGCAGCAGATTGTCGTAGAAGCTGCCGATGACCTGACGTTTCATTTCCTCGTCGAAATAGATGATCACGTTGCGGCAAAACACAATCTGAGAGCGCTCCACCCGCTTGACCTGCATCCGGTCGCTCAGGTTGAGCTGGCCGAACTGAACCAGATCGCGGACCTCGTTCTTGATACGGAAACGGGTCTCGTCCTCCTTGTCGAAATAGCGGGCGACGATGTCCTTGGGCGTGGTCCGCAGGGCGTATTCGGTATACACACCGCGCCGGGCCGAGTGGAGCACGCCCTCGGACAGGTCGCTGGCGGCGATGCGGATGTCCCAGGAGGAGATCTCGAACTTGAGGACCTCGTGCAGCATGATGGACAACGTATACGGTTCCTCGCCCGTGGAGCACCCGGCGGACCAGATCCGCAAGGATTTGCGGCCGGCCTTGCGCTGGGCGTCCAGCGTCTCCCGCAGGATCACGTTCTGAAAGACCTCGAGCTGGGGCGGATTGCGATAAAAACTGGTTTCGTTGGTGGTGATGACCTCGAACAGGCGGCTCAGTTCGCGCTTGCGGCCAGGATCGTATTTCAGGAAATAGAAATACTCCCCAAAATTCTTCAGGTTGAGTTCCTTGAGACGGTTGCCGAGGCGATTCTCGAGCAGATACTTGCGGTTGTCGGCGATGTAGATCCCGCATTGCTCGTAGATGAAATCGCGCAGATTGACGAACTCCTCGTCGCCGACCTTGTGTTCCTTGGCCAGGGTGATGGTCTTGGAAAAAAGGGAGGACATCAACGCACCTCCCCGGAGTGGGACTGCAAGACATCCAGGGCCTGTTCCGCCGCTTCCTGGATCTCCGGATCATCGCTGTTCAAGGCGGCCATGAGGGCCCGAAAGGCGGCCTGGCCGCCGATGCGGCCCAGGGCGGCCAGAACCTTGATCACCACGAGCTGATTCCGGTCCTCCAACAGAGCGATGATGGCCGGCGCGCTCCGCGCGAAGCCGCACTCCGCCAGGGCGTCCACGGCCCGAATGCGCACCCAGTCGTCCTCGTCCTCCAGGGCCCGCAGCAAATAGTCACGGGCCTCGTCCGAGCAGATCGAGCCCATGGTCTCGACCAAGGCGAGCCGGACTTCCGGCACCTCGTCATGGGCCAGGTTCAGCAGGGCGGAAACGATTCGCTCGTCGTGCGCCAGGCCGCCCAGGGACTCCAGGCAAATCTTGCGCACATCCGCAGACTCGTCGGACAGACCGCGCAACAACTCGGCCGCATGAACGCGGGCGTCGATCTGGCCCAGGCCATAGAGGGCCATGAGCCGGTCCACGGGATCCTCGGCCGTGCTCATGGCCTGGAAACGCCGAACCACCGCGTCGGAGCCCACGGCGATGGCCGCGTCCAGGGCCGCATCCTTCACGTCGTTATAGGGATGGTGGAGGTGGAGCAGGATGGAGTCCACGCAGTCCGGACAGCGCAGTTTCGAGCCCAAAAAATACAAAGCCTGCTTGAGAATTGTTCCGTCGGAGGTGTTTTCCAGCACGTCCAAGAAAAAATCCCTGGCCTCCACGCCCCCGACCCGGGCCACGCTGGCGGCCAGGGAGCGCTGCATGTCCCGGCCGCACCGGGCGAAAGCCCGGATCAGGACGGCCACGGCCTCGGGAGAGGCGATTTTTTCCAAGGCCATGCTCGCGACCTGGGCCACGCCTTCATGGGATCCTTTCACGCCGCGCTCAAGAACATCGAGCAGGCCGATGCGGACCAAGGCGTCCACGGCCAAACCGACCCGCTCCAGATCCCGATCCGGATCAAGGTTGCCGGCTAGGCTCAAAATCCTGTCCATGGCCGCTTCGTCCCCGACATGGGCCAGGCCAATGAGCGCTGCGTCCTGCACCTCCGTGTCCTCGTCATCCAGGGCCACCAGCAGATACCGCGCGACCCGCGTCCGCTCATCGACCGCGAGCAAGGACAAACTCTTGCCGCCCATGATGCGCACGATGGCGCGCAAAATCTTGTTGCGCAGAGCCGCGTCCGAGCTGTCCAGACGTTTCAGGAGCATGGGCGCGGCCTTGATGTTGCCCATTTCGCCCAGGGCGTCGATGATCATGGACCCGACCAGCTCGGAGCTACGGTCCAGGGCGCGGGCGAAGGCGTTGATGGACGAGTCGTCGCGGACCTTCATCAAGGCCTCGATAACCGCAAACTGCACCCATTCGTCGTCGTCCAAGGCTTGGTTCAGACTCTTGGCCGCCTCGGGCCGGGCCAGATTGCCCAGGCTGACGGCGGCCTGATAGCGCACGTTGACCTCCGGATCGTGGAGCATGGCGTCGCACAAGGGGGCCACGGCCAAGGAACTGTTGGTGGAGCCCAGGATGTCGGACATGAAGATACGGATGTCCGGATCCTCGTCCTTGAGCAGGGGCAGCAGCAATTCGAGATGGTCCCCGCCCAAGGCGCGCAGCAAATCCATGCCCAGGTTCCGAACCGGGGGATGATCGCTGCGCAACAGCGGCAACACCCCCTCCACGGCCTTGCGGCCGCCAATCTTGCGCAGGGCATGATCAGCGGCTTCCTGCACGCCCAGATTGCTGCTTTGCAGCAAGCCGACCAGAAGCGGAACCGCTTCTTCCCGCCGGGCCTCGGCCGCCTGAAACGCTCCTTCCCGCTGCAGATCCACGTCCGCGCTGCGAAGATTGTCCAGCATGTCATGACTCATCGGCGCACCCCTTGCTCTTGTTTCGCGGAGATTCCGTCCATGCCCGCCCGTCCTGGCCCTACTTGGCCAAGGCCGCCGCCAGGGCGTCCGGCATGTCCGGCAAATCCACCACCGCGTCGGTCAGGCCGGCATCGACCACGGCCTTGGGCATGCCGTACACTACACAGGTCGCATCGCTCTGGGCAAGAATTCTTCCACCGGCCGCCTTGAGTTTTCGCACCCCTTCCAGCCCATCGTTGCCCATGCCGGTCAGGATCAAACCCACGGCTCGGTCGCCAACCAGCTGGGCGACGGATCCGATCAACTCGTTGGCCGAGGGCTTGTACAAACTCTCGCGCGGCTCGGACCCGACTTCCACCACCAAGCGCATGCCCTCGCGCCGCACCCGCAGATGCGAGCCCCCCGGGGCCACGTAGACCTTGCCCGGAGTCATGGGCGCGCCGTCCACGGCTTCGCTCACGTCCAGGGCGCTCAGGGCGTCCAAGCGCTTGGCGAACGGGCCGGTGAAGGCCTTGGGCATGTGCTGGGCGATAAGGATGGTCGCCGGAAAATTTCCGGGCAACCGGGCCAGGATACTCTGCACCGCCGGCGGCCCGCCCGTGGACACCCCGATGGCGACCACGCTGCGGACCGCGCCATGACGCGCGGGGGGAAGAGTTCCGGGGACGCCCACGGGCGCGGACGGGCGGGCGATTCTGGGCCGCACCGACCGGAATCCGCCGGGGCGCTTGGCCACGGCCTTGACCTTGGCTTGCAGTTCCTGCTCGATCTTGATGATCTCCAGGCTGACCCTGGATAATTTCTTGGGAATGAAATCCACCGCGCCCGCGTCCAGGGCCTTCAGCGTGGCCTCGGCCCCTTCCACGGTCAGGGAGCTGATCATGATCACGGGCCGGGGCATCTCCATCATGATGTGCCTGAGGGTGGTCAGTCCGTCCATGACGGGCATCTCGATATCCAGGGTGACCACGTCCGGATCGAGCCGGCGCACCAGTTCCAAGCCTTCCTGGCCATTCTTGCCCGTGCCCACGACCTGAATCTCCGGATCGTTCTCCAGCATGGTTCCTATGGCTTTGCGCATGAACGCGGAATCATCGACCACCACGACCCGTATCACAAAAGACCTCCTCGATCGGCTAGCAGACAGCGGACACATCTTCGGGGGCGCCCGACGGATGCGCCCGCGTACAAAAAATTGCGGAATTTTTCCAGACGTTACTGTGAAAGCGCGGAAACATGCGCGGCGGGAGCAACCCCGAGTCAATCCTGCTCCACGATCTCCAACCACGCAAGGGTCAAATCCCTGTCCCACTGGGAGCCCGCGCCCTGCTCCAGATTCGCGAACACCCGATCCAGCTCCAGCGCCCGGCGGTAGGCCCGGCTGGAGGTCATGGCCTCGTAGCTGTCCACCAAACCGATGATCCGGGCCAGAAAAGGCACGTCCGCACCGCGCAAGCCCTCGGGATAGCCGCGGCCGTCCATGCGCTCGTGATGGTGGTAAATAAGCGTGGCGACATCGCGCATGGCCCCCACCTGCCCCAGAATTTCCCGCCCCATGAAGCTGTGCTGGCGCATAATCGAAAATTCCTCCTCGGTCAGCGCTCCGGGCTTGTTCAGAATATGATCCGGGACCCCGATCTTGCCGATGTCGTGCAGCATGCCCGCGACGTGCAACTGATCGATCTCCTTGGCCGTGAGCCCCAGGGCGCGACCCAAACGACAGGCGTAGCCGGCCACGCGTTCGGAATGTCCCCGCGTGTAGCGATCTTTCGCTTCCACGGCCTGGGCGAAGGATCGGATGACATCGCGATTCATGATTCGCAACCGAGAATAGAGATACGCGTTCTGCAGCGCGGAGGCGGTATGGGAAGCAAACAGCCCCAACAGTTGCAAATCCTGCGCGGTGTACGGAGTTTCGTCTTCGTCACGCACGAGCGCGACGACGCCGATCCTTTTTTGCGGCAATTCCAGGGGCGCGGCCATGACGGAATAGGGGAATCCGCGTGGAAACACGGCCGCGTTGAAGGAAGAGTCCTTGAGCGTGAATTGATCGAGCAGGTAGGAGCGCCCCCGCGCCATGATCGTCTCGCACAGCCTAGTCACGAAAACGCGCAGCATCTGATCCCCGTCCAGCACGGCCCCCTGCAGCAGGCTCGCCCCCTGCTCCCGCATGTCCGGAAGCAACAGGCAAACGGCGGCGGGCATGAAGTTTTCCCGGAGATGAACCAGAAATTCATCGACCACGGCCGCGTGGTCGAGCCGCGCGTTCAGGCCCTTGCTCAAATTGAGCATGCGCACCACGCCCGACAGTTTCTCCTGCTCCTGCCTGAGCCTGCGCCGCTCCAGGATGGACCGGACCCGAAAGAGCATGCTCTTGATATCGAAGGGTTTGGCGAGATAATCGGCCGCGCCGCCCTTCATGACCTCCACGGCGTCCTCGGTGGTCCCGCATCCGGTCATGACCAGAAAATCCACGTCCAGCTTCCGCCGGCGGATGTGTCCGAGCAGATCCTGCCCGCTCATTTCCGGCATCCGCAGGTCGCTGATGACCAAGTCGCACCCCGAACGTCCCAACTTGGCCAAGGCCTCGCCCCCATTCTCCGCCACGGCCACGGAATACCCGGCGTCGCTCAAGGCCTCGCGACAAATGTCCCGCAAAACGGGCTCGTCATCGACAACCAGCACATGAAAGCCAGCATTCATCTCGGCACCTTGCGACTCGGCTCTGTTATTTGCGAGGAGAATGGAAACGCAAAAAAATATCCACGCGGCCGTATTATTTGAAAAAAAATTACATGACAATGCTTGGAGAAAATGAAAAAAACTCTTGCCAACCCCAACCGTCTTGGCTAGATACCGACTTCTCAAACGGGATGTGGCTCAGTCTGGTAGAGCGCTGCGTTCGGGACGCAGAGACCGGAGGTTCAAATCCTCTCATCCCGACCAAGAAAAACA
>CAYLNA010000078.1:0-8144 GCA_964384665.1 uncultured Desulfovibrionaceae bacterium
TGCCCGCGCCCGTGGCTCCGGCCACGAGCATGTGCGGCATCTTGGCCAAATCGGCTATTTTCGACGCGCCCTGGATGTCCTTGCCCAGGGCCAGGGGCAACTGCCCCTTGGTGTCGGCGAAGGCCGGGTCATCCAGGATCTCGCGCAGATACACGGTCTGGCGCTGCTCGTTGGGGATCTCGATGCCGACCGTGTCCCGCCCCGGCAGAGGGGCGACGATGCGCACGGCCCGCGCCTTGAGGGCCAGGGCCAGATCGTCGCTCATGCCCGCGATGCGGCTGACCTTGATGCCCGGCGCGGGCTTGAATTCGAACATGGTGATGACCGGCCCCGGCTGTACGCCCTGGACCTCGCCCTGAATGCCGAAATCGGCGAAGCAGACGGTCAGGGCCTGGGACTGCTTCTCCAACAAGGTCTTGGAGACCGTGACTCGGGAGGCGGGCACCGGCGCCAACAAATCCAGTGACGGCAAAGCCCCGACGGGGCTTGGCGACACGGGCGCGGCCTGTCGGACGATCTTGACCGGCGCGGCCGGCTTGGGGGGCGGCGTGGGCCGGGATTCGTTCTGTACGGGAGCGGAAGCAACGGGCGGCGCGGGCTCGCTGGCCGCGACGGGCGCGGCGGGTTTGGATGGGCGCGGAGAGGTGGCGGGCTTGGACGCGGACTCGGACCGCAACGCGGGCAAGGTCGGAAACCGCCACGGCCAAGCCGGAATGGTCCGTAAGCGGGCCAGGCCCTCGCCCATCTTGGCGGCCAGCACTCGATACGACATACCGATGACCAGTTGCGCCCCAATCAGGGACAGGCACAGCGCGACCAGCAAGAAGCCATAATCACCCAGGGTGTGCAGAAAAAATCCATGCAGGCTCCGGCCCACGAATCCGCCGCCGCCCATGCCGCTTCCAGGCAGTCCCAAACGCAGGGCGACATGCTCGATCCAGACCGGAACGAGGACGGCGACCAACGCGCCGCCCACCCAGCGCCACCAGGGCGGGCGAAAGGAGGGAAAAAAAAGAAGACCAGCGCCCAGAGCCAGAAATATCGGCCACAGCCAGGCCGCGCCTCCGCACAAATCGACCAGTCCGCCGGCGACATACGCCCCCAGGGTCCCAGCCAGGTTGGCGGTCGCATGCCCGGTCACGGCCTGGTGATTGAATCCGGAATCAGCCGGAGAAAACGAGTACAGGGCCAAAGTGACCAGGGCCAGGGTGCAGAGAAAAAGCAGGGCGCAAATTTCCCGGACAAGTTTATTCCCGTCTGTGATCATGCGGAATTCCCATGCGCGCCAAAAACAAAAGGCCACAGAGCGCTCTCCATGGCCTTTCGTGCGGTGCGTCCAGATATACTATTCGCGGCCGAGATATTCGCCCGTCTCGGTGTTGACCTTGATCTTGGTCCCTGTTTCGACGAACAGTGGAACGTTGACCACCCGGCCGGTTTCCAGCTTCGCGGGCTTGGTCGCGCCGGTGACCGTGTCGCCCTTGACCCCGGGATCGGTCTCGATCACTTCCAGAATCACGGAACCGGACATTTCCAGATCCAGGGGACGTCCCTCGTAAAGCATGACCTTGTAGGCCATCGCTTCCTTCAGGAATCCGCCCTTGTCGCCGATAATGTCGGCTGGAATGGAGATCTGGTCATAGGTGGTCATGTCCATGAAGGCATAACCCTCGCCTTCGTTATACAGATACTGCATTTCCCGGACTTCGATATCGGGCTTGGGAAACTTGATGCCGGAGCGGAAATTCTGCTCGACCACGGACCCGGTGATCAGATTGCGGTACTTGGTGCGCATGAACGCGCCGCCCTTTCCCGGCTTGAAATGATTGCACTCCAGAATTTCGCAGGGAGCGCCGTCGATTTCGATTTTTTTTCCTTTCTTAAAATCACTTGTAGCTAGCATGCGGTCTCGATTCCTCCAATGAAATGTCCCAGTGCTGTCGCATCAGGGCTTGGCCAGATGCTGCCGGAGCGCCTGGACTGCGAGCGCATAGCTCATAATGCCAAAGCCGGCAATAGCCCCGATGCAGTGCCGCGCGACGAGGCTGGTATGCCGCAGACTGGTGCTCCGGGCGTGCACGTTGCTCAGATGAACTTCCACGCACGGAATCTTGATCCAGGCCAGGCAATCGGCCAGGGCCAGACTGGTATGGGTGAAAGCGCCGGCGTTGAGGATCAAGCCATCGACGCGGTCCTTCCAGGCCTGCTCCAGACGATCGATGAGAGCACCCTCGGAATTGGATTGGAACAAGACCAGATGAATTTCCCTCGCCGCGTCCCCCAGCAGCCCGCTCACCAACTCCGGCAGGGCGTCCATGCCCTGGGCGCCGTAGACTTCCGGCTGACGCTGCCCCAAAAAGCCCAAATTCGGACCATTCATGACCAGAAATTCCATGGTCTACTTCTGCTCCTTAGGCGCGTGCACGACATCCTTGTGCAAGGGCTCGACCACCACCGTGTCCAATTCGGTCTCGGCTGGCGGGGGCAGCTCGGGATCGAAAGCGGTCAGCTCCACGGACATCAAAAAGACCATGTCCCCGGGCTCGACCTCGCGGTTGCTGACCACCACTTCCACGGAGCACAGCTTGCCCGTGGCCCCGCCCTTGTCCGCGGGCAGACTGACCGTGTTGCCCATGGTTTGGATAAGTTCACCCATGCCGACCACGCGATAAAACCCGGCGCCAACTTCCGTGACCGGCTCGGCGATGAGCACGTAGGCCGGCAGCGTGGGCGGAACGTTATTGTAGAGCATGGCGTAGACCGTGTCCGTGCCTCCGGCCAGGTAATTGCTTTCCTCCACGGTCACGATCTCGCCGCCCAGGGACAGATCCCCGACGAAACGGGCGACAACGCCAAAGCTCTGGACCAGGTCGCCGGTTTCCGCGTCGCGGTCCTGGGTCACCATGCCGGTCTGGCTATAGACGCCATCCAGACTGTCCAGGGGGGTCATGCCGTCGACCGGCACGAAGATCGTGTCCTTGACCAGCATCTTATTGAAAACTTTCTGCAGGCCGATCTCGCGCGCTTTGTCCCAGACTCCCGTTTCCACGTCGGCGAACGTGCTCAGCTCCGCGTCGCCGAGACGCAGTTCCACGATCGCCTTTTCGGTCCGGACAACGGGATCGGCGGAACCGGCTTCCTCCACCAGCTGCACATCCTTGGCACACGCGGAAAAAACAAGGACCGCGCTCAACATCACGAGCAACGCACGCATCTCATGCCTCCAATTAGTGATTGATAACCTGGACAATTCTTTCTATCAGTGCCTGATCAAACAGTATTTCGTCAAGAACTCTCACCAGGAGAATTGTTGGTTTCATGCCACGCAGCGTAATTTTGGAAAAAACCATCTACACCATGGACCAGCTGGTCGACATGCCCCTGCCCCAACTTGCGTTGGCGGGGCGATCCAATGTCGGAAAATCATCCCTTTTGAACCGACTCGCCGGCCGGAAAAGTCTGGCCAAGACCAGCTCCACCCCGGGCAAGACACGCAGCCTCAATTTTTACAAGGTCGAGCCCGAAAACTTTTACCTCGTCGATTTGCCGGGCTACGGGTACGCGCGCTGTTCCAAGACGGAACGCCAGAAATGGGCCGAACTCATCAACAGATACCTGTACCGCAACACCCACCTCTTCGGCGTGGTCGCCTTGCTCGATTCGCGCATCCCGCCCCAGCCCATGGACATGGAACTCATCTCGTTCATCAGCGCCCAGGGCATCGAGGTCATTCCGGTCCTGACCAAGGCCGACAAATGCAAGCAACCCGTCCGCAGCGCGACCCAAGCCGCGTGGCAGCGCATCCTGCGCACGGAAATCAAGCCGTTGCTGATTTCGAGCCATTCCGGCATGAACATCGACAAGCTCTGGCAGCTGTTCCTGCTCAGATTCGAGACCGCCGCGCGGGCCGAGCCCCACGCCTGAGCCCGCCCCGGCCGTGTGCGACGCCGCGACTTGACCGACCATGCGGCCCGGAATACGGAGCGGAAATTTCAACGCATCTCACCACGGCAGGCTGCTGGCGGCTCCCGCCTCGGCCCAAGGAGGAACTCACATGGCAGTATTCGTGGCCGACCATCCACTGATCAAGCACAAGCTCGGACTCATGCGCAAGCATGACGTCAGCACCAAGAATTTTCGGGAATTGGCGTCCGAGCTGGCCCGGCTTCTGACCTACGAGGCCACCAAGGACCTGGAGACCGAAAAAAAGACGATTCAGGGCTGGGCCGGCCCGGTGGAAGTGGATGTCATCAAGGGCAAGAAAATCACCGTGGTGCCCATCCTGCGCGCCGGCTTGGGCATGCAGGACGGAGTGCTCGATCTGGTGCCCGGGGCCAAGGTCAGCGTGGTCGGGTTCTACCGCAACGAGGAAACCCTCCAACCCGTAGAATACTACGTCAAGCTGGCCAAGAACATCAACAAGCGCATGGCCCTCATCCTTGACCCCATGCTGGCCACGGGCGGCACCCTGGACGCCACCATCCGCTGCCTCAAGAACGCCGGCTGCACCAGCATCCGCGGCCTGTTCCTGGTGGCCGCGCCCGAAGGAATCAAGCGCATCACCGACGCCCACCCCGACGTCGACATCTACGTCGCGGCCGTGGACGAGCGCCTGAACGAAAACGGCTACATCCTGCCCGGCCTGGGCGACGCCGGCGACAAGATCTTCGGCACCAAATAACGTCCCCAGCTCGCCCGCTGCAAAAGAAAACGCCCGATCTTTCGACCGGGCGTTTTCTTTTGAACGATTCAAGACGAAACTCAGGCCTGGGCCGCGAGCCAGTCCAGGGCCGCCTTCAGGTCCAGGCTGCCGGCGTAGATGGCCTTGCCCGTGATGACCCCGGCCAAACCCTTGCAGGCCAGAGGAAACACCGCCCGCACGTCGTCCAGGGTGGAAATGCCGCCGGCGATGAGCACCGGCTTGTCGGTCATGTCGAGCAGAGCTTCCAAGGCCGGAACATTGACCCCGGACTGCATGCCGTCGCGGCTGATGTCGGTGTAGATGAAAAAAGCGGCTCCGGCGGCTTCCAACTCGGGCACGACATCGGCCACGGTCTTGCCCGCATCCTCCACCCAGCCCTTGGTCTTGAGCCGGCCGTCACGGGCGTCCAGGGACACGCCGATGCGGCCGGGAAAAGCGGCGCACAATTCCCTGAACAAGGCCGGATCCTCCAGGGCCATGGTCCCGATGATGAGCCTGGTCACGCCCGCCTCCAGATACTTGCCGGCGATCTCCACGCTCCGCACCCCGCCGCCCAATTGGACCGGGATGGACACCGACGCGCACAGACCGCGAATCAGGTCCATGTTGCGCGGCGCGCCGCTGAACGCCCCGTCCAGGTCGATGATGTGCAGCCATTTGGCGCCCATCTCCTGCCATTGCCGGGCCATGGCCGCCGGATCATCGGAAAAGACCGTGACCTGATCCTCCACGCCCTGGCGCAGGCGCACGCATTTGCCGTCCTTGATGTCGACGGCGGGAAAGATATTCATAGTCCAAGCTCCCTCATTCCTTCTGCGATGCCCTCGGCGGCCAGCTCCTCCGGGGTGACCCAGCGCCCCTTGCGCTTGGCGAAGCTCTTGCCGCTCAAAAGATTCTCGGTCAGGCCCTGCTGCTCTTCCTCGAAATGCGCCCGCCGGACCTGCCCGCTGGCGACCTGCACCAGATAGAAATCCAGGGTCACGCTGGCCGGGACTTTCACCCCGTATTCTCCGCCATCGCGCTCCCGCCACTGGGTCACGTACGGAACCACGATGTAGTCCACTTCCAAACAGGTTCCGACCTGTTTCCAATACTCCACGCTTTCCAAACGCTGGCGCTCCGTGGTGGCGATGACCGTCTCCTCGCACGCGCCAACGGCGGTCGCGGACAAAAAGCGCCCCCCGCGCGTCGCCATTCCCTCGGCCATGAGGCGATCCAGGGTCCCCAGAACTGCGGCATTGACCTGGACCACGTCCTCGGGAAGCACCCCGGCCATCAATTCCCAATCATGGCGCGGACAAATGAACCCGGCCACGGCCACGGTCGCGGATTCCGGCAGAAGCGGTCCACGCGGCGGTTGGGCGCAGGCCGAGAGCAGAAACATGACGCACAGCACGATGCGTTTCATTGGTCCAGACCTCCCTTGGTGCTCAGCACCGTTCCCCGTTCCACGCGCACGGCCTGGCGCAGGGCCAGGCCCAGGCCCTTGAACACGGATTCGAGCAGATGATGCCCGTTGAGTCCATACAGCATCCGCACATGCAGATTCATCCCGGCCTTGGAGGCCAGGGATTTCAGGAACTCCCGCCACAGGTCCTTCTCCTGCCCGGCGATGACCGGCGGCAAGACAGCCTCCTCGTAGACCAGATAGGCGCGGCCGGACAGGTCCAGGCAGACCTCGGTCCGGGCTTCGTCCATGGGTACCGTGGCCCAACCAACGCGGGCGATGCCGGCCCGGTCGCCCAAAGCCGACAGGATAGCCCCGCCCAGGCACAAGCCCACGTCCTCCAGGGAATGGTGGGCATCTATGTGCATGTCCCCCTCACAGGACACGCGCAGGTCGAAGCCGGCCCAATGGCCCATCAGATCCAGCATGTGATCGGCGAAGCCAAACCCGGTCCGGATATCCGTGGCCCCGGTTCCGTCCAAAGCCACGCGCACGCTGATCCGTGTTTCCTTGGTTTCGCGTTCCACCACGCCAATGCGAGAGTCCATATTTCACCTTGAGTGCAAGTCAGGCTCGCGCCCGCTTGGCTACGCTTCGCTCGCGGGGGCGGCCTCGACGGGCTTTTTTCCAAAAATCATGGCCAAAATTATACCAATTTCATAGAGCAAACACAGAGGCCCTGCCATCAGAAGCTGCGAGACAACATCGGGCGGCGTCAGAATGGCTCCCACCACGAAATTCGCCAGGATCGCGTACTTGCGGTACTTGCGCATGGTCTTATGGGTAATCACGCCCAGGGCGGACAAAAACAGCATGAACAACGGCAACTCAAAAATCAATCCAAAAGCAAAGAGCATACCCGTGGCGAAGCTGAAATACTCGCTCACGGATAGCATCGGCTTGATGAATTCCGTGGCATAGCCCAGAAAAAACTGAAATCCGAAGGGAAATACGACAAAGTAACCAAAAAGAGCGCCGGCCACAAAGCATATCGCCGAGCACAGGGCGATGGGCACGATCCACTTGCGCTCGCCTTCGTACAGTCCCGGCGCGATGAACATCCAGAGTTGATAGAAGACATACGGACTGACCACGAACAGGCCAGCCACCGCGGCCAGCTTCATCTCGGTGAAGAAATACTCGGGAAGACCGGTATAGATCAGAGAGCCGCCCGTGGGTTCCAGCAGGTCAACGAGCGGGCGTCTTAACAGTTCGAAGAGCTTCCCGGCAAAACCGTAACACGCGGCAAACCCCACCGCCACGGCGATAAGACAACGTGTCAGGCGCACGCGCAGTTCTTCGAGATGCTCGGTGAAGGTCATCTCGCGCCCGACCGCATCCGGAGGGACAGCCGCCTCGGCCACGCGCCGCTCTTCCGCGAAGGCTTCATCCACCTTGCGCAACGACGACTCGTCCCCTCCGCCATCTTGATCCGCGGCCGCCGCGGACCCGTCCGGCTCGTCCAGGGCAAGATCGGAGGCGAGGTCGTGGACCTCGCCTCCCGCCTCGGCGCGTTCCGTCTCCATGGCCGGATCCTGATCCGCGCGACGCTCCGTGCTCATGCCTTGTCCTTATCCGCGGCAGGCTGGTCGACGACCTTGGCCGCCTCGGCGGGCTTCGCGGCGGGCTCGGCGGCCGGGTCTTCCGGATAGAGTTCCTTCTTGGCCTGCTCGGTCTTGGCCTTTTGCTCGGCCTGCTCCGCCTCCATTTCAATGGTCCGCTTCACGTCGGTGCTGACGCGGCGGAATTCCCCCAGGGCCTTGCCCAGGGAGCGGGCCATTTCCGGCAATTTGGCCGGGCCGATGATGATCAGCGCGACAATGAGAATGACAATCAGTTCCGTTGAGCCAATTCCAAACATACGCTGTGCTCCAAGAAGATGTGGTGCGACGCCTTATTCCCACTCGATGGTGCTCGGCGGCTTGGACGAAATGTCATAGACCACGCGATTGACGCCCTTGACCTCGTTGATGATCCGGTTCGAGATCCGGGCCA
>CAYLNA010000079.1:0-6098 GCA_964384665.1 uncultured Desulfovibrionaceae bacterium
TTGGACGGGAAGGATTCCACGGCGATGTTCAGGTCGCGTGCGGCCCCGTTGTAGTAGCGGCGGGCCAGTTGGATCTGGTCCTCGATCTCGCCCAGGGTGGCCTGGAGTTGGGCGAAGTTGGCGTTGGCCTTCAGGTCCGGATAGCTCTCGGCCAGGGCGATGAGCTTGCCCAGAGCCGCGCCCAGAAGCCCCTGGGCCTGGGCCGTCTCGCCCACGCCGTGGGCGTTCTGGGCCAGATTGCGCAACCGGACCACCTCTTCCAGGGTGCCCTTTTCGTGGGCGGCATAGCCCTTGACCGTGGACACCAAGTTCGGAATCAGATCCGTGCGCCGCTTGAGCTGCACGTCGATCCCGCTCCAGGCCTCCTCGACCATGTTTCGCTTGCGCACCAGACCATTGTAAACAGCGATGGCCCAAGCCGCGACCACGGCCACAAGGCCCACGACAACTGCAAGACTCGTCATACGTCCTCCCTGGTTGAATGAACCCATTCTGTAGAACAAGCCCCGACGCTTGAAAAGCCAAGCCTTGCTTTTTGCCCCGGTCCTTGCCAGACCATGCGCACCACATCACCCATACCGCGAGGTGCGTATGTCCGCGTCGGCCAAAAACTGGATCATTGCCCTGTTGCTTCTCGTCTCCCTTGGCCAGGCCTGGCTGCTCAAGGATCGCTATCTGGGACAGGCCACAGGCTTTGGCGTTGCCTCCGTCAGCCTGGACAGCGCCCTGCGCACGACCATCAGCGTGGAATTCGACCAGCCCGCGCCGGACGCCGTCCGGGCCGCGCCCCATCCGGCCGTTCTGAATCCGGACGTTCCCGGCCAATGGGTCTGGGCCAACCCCTACACCCTGAAATTTCTGGCCCAGACACCCCTGCCCCTGGACATGCAATACGCCTTGACCCTGGACGGAGCCTTCACGCAGGCCGGTCTGCACGGCGGACGCGATTTGACCGTCAAAACCGGTTCCTTTGCCGTGACCGAATGCACCGTGAACGAGCTGGCTTCCGAGGCCGGGCCGGACATGGTCGAGCTGGAAGGCCGCTTGGTCTTCAACGGAGCAGTGAATCCGGAAGCCCTTCTGCCAGCCCTGAGTCTGACCGAGGCCAACGGCACGGCCGTGAGCTTAAGTCTGCAAACCCACTGGCGGTCCACGAACTTCGGCTTCCGCAGCGCGCCCATCCGCAAGGACACGGCCGGCCGGACCCTGACCCTGCGGCTGGACCCGAGCCTGACCCTGGCCGACAAGACCCTGACCCTGGGCGCGGAACTGCGGCGCGAAGTGGCCGTTCGCCTTGACCCGGAGCTTCGGCTCGTCAATGTCAGCCCCCAGTCGGACCTGGACCAAAACCGTGTCGACCTGGAATTCTCGGCTCCCGTGGCCGCCAGCGCGCTGCGCCGACATGTCGCGGTGGAGCCCGACGTCCAGCTTCAGATCTCGACCCACGGCAAGACCGCGACCCTGACCGGCGCGCTCCGGCCCGGTGCGGCCTATACCCTGCGCCTGGGCCAGGGCCTCGCGGCCGAGGACGGAGCCGTGCTCGGCGCGGCCCAGGAAACGCGCGTGCGCATGCCGGATCTGCCGCCCGGCGTGGATTTCACGGCCAGGGGCATGTTCCTGCCCCGCCAGGGCGACGGCCTGCTTGGCCTGTACCATGTCAACACGAACAGCGTGGAACTGACCGTCAGCCGGGTCTTTCCCAACAACCTGAGCGCCCTGTTCCAGGACTACGGCTACTCCATCTTCGACCAGGACTTCGCCGGCGACTCCGTGCCCTATCACCTGGGCAGCGAGATCTTCCGCCAAACGTATGACCTGTCCTCCCGGCCCAACATCAAGGAGGAGCGCACCCTGTCCATGGCCGAACTCATCCCGGACAACCGGCCCGGCCTGTACAAACTGAGCCTGAACCTGCCTTCGGAGTACCGGGGAGCCACGCGCTGGGTCCTGCGCACGGACATCGGTCTGGTGGTCAAGAAAGACAGCGGCGGCTTTCTGGTCTGGGCCAATTCCATCGCCTCTCTCTCGGCTCTGCCCGGTCTGGAGGTGGAACTACTCAGTTCCAAGAATCAGGTTCTGGGCGCGGCCCGGACCGACGCCCAGGGGCTGGCCCGCATCCCGTTCCAGCCCGGCGACGACGAGCACGGCGATCCGGCCATGATCCAGGCTAAAAGCGGCGAAGATTTCAGCTTCGTCTTTCTGGAGCGCTTCCAGATCGACACCACGGGCCTGGATGTCAGTGGAACATCCGTCGGACTCTCGGGTCTTCAGGCCTACGTCTATGGCAAACGGGACATCTACCGCCCCGGCGAAACCCTGGACGGCGTGATTCTGGTCCGGGACGGCAGGCTCGGCACACCGCCGTCCATGCCTCTGACTCTGGAGCAGCGCGACCCCCAAGGCCAGATCCTGCGCACCCTGAACCTGTCCGCGGCCGACGGCCGCGCCGCCTTCAGCCTGGACATCCCGGACTGGTCCCTGACCGGTCAGTATTCCCTCCAGATCGAAAGCGGCGGCCTGACCATCGGGTCTTATGCCTATCAGGTCGAGGATTTCATCCCGGACCGGATCAGCGTGGATATCAACGGCGCGCCGGATGCGGCCGCGCCAGGAGCGGCCCTGCCCTTTGACGTGACCTCGCGCTATCTGTTCGGCCCTCCGGCCGCGCACCTCGCGGTCACGGCCAAGACCCGGCTGATCACGGCCGGATTCAATCCCAAGGGTTTTGAAGGCTACGCCTTCGGCGACCCTGGCCGGACCTTCGAGCCAGTGCCCCTGCTGACCACCGAGGACCGGCTCGACGCCGAGGGCCGACGCGGCTTCCGCGTGGACATCCCGGACGACCTGCGCCCGCCCCTGGCCCTGGAAGCCGAAATCACGGCCCGGGTCCGCGAGCAGGGCGGCCGGGGCGTGGCCGCGAGACTCCGTGTCCCGGTCCATGCCTATGCCTTCTATCCGGGCATCAAGCGGCCCGCGTCCATGGAGCTGACCCCGCGCCAGGCCGCCCAGTTCGACTATGTGACCGTCTCGCCCCAGGGCAACCAGACCGCCCACCCGGAACTGGTCGCGACCCTGTTCCAGGATCAATGGCAGACCGTGGTTCGCCGGACCGAAACGGGCTTTCGCTATGAATCCGTGCGCAATCCGGTGGAAATCTCCACCCAGCGCATCGCGCCGGGAAGCGGCGCGGGCGGTTTCCGCGTCACCCCGCCGGAATACGGCTCCTACCGGGTGCGCCTGAGCGATCCGGCCAGCGGCACGGCCTGCGAGCTGGAATTCTATTGCGGCGGCTGGGGCTACTCGCCCTGGGCCGTGCAGAATCCGGCCCGTCTGGAACTGATCCCGAACAAGACCGGCTACCGGGCCGGAGAAACGGCTTCCATCCAGATCCGCTCGCCCTTTGCCGGCAAGGCCCTGGTCACGGTGGAAGGCCGGGACGTGGATTACCTGGAAACCGTGGACCTGAGCGGCAACACGGCCCAGATCCACATTCCCATCCGCGAGGACTGGCAGCCCAACCGCCACCTGACCGTGACCCTGGTCCGCCGGGGGGCGGACATCCAGCCGGGCAGTCCGGGCCGGGCCTTCGGGGCCATTCCGCTTTTCGTGGACAGCCTGTCCAACAAAATGGACGTGCGCGTCACGGCTCCGGCCGAGGTCCGCCCCGAAACCGACCTGCGTTTCACTGTCCAGGCCGCGCCCCACGCCGCTCTGACCGTGGCCGTGATCGACGAGGGCATCATGCAATTGGCCGGAGGCAAAAACCCCGACCCCTTCGCCCATTTCTACGCCCAGCGCGCCCTGGACGTGGAGAGCTTCGACAACTTCGCCCTGCTCTTCCCGCACATCGGCCTGGCCGTGCCCCTGGCCGGCGGCGACGAGGCCCTGGGAGGGTCGGCCTTCCTGCGCACCGAGGGCATCCGCCGGGTCAAGCCCGTGACCTTCTGGTCCGGGCTGCTCACCACCGACGATGCCGGCCGGCTGGCCCATACCGTCCGTCTGCCCGATTTCCAGGGAGCCCTGCGCATCGTGGCCGTGGGGCACAAGGACAAGTCCTTTGGTACGGGCGCGGCACTGACCAGAGTGCGCACGCCCTTGGTCCTGACCCCGACCCTGCCCCGATTCCTGGCCCTGGGCGACGAGATCGCCATTCCGCTGACCGTGCGCAACGACACGCCCACGGCCGGAACCTTTGCCGTGAACGCCAGCGTGGACGGCCCGGCCACCCTGGGCCAGCTGCCCGATCCGCCGGCCATCGAACCCGGAACCGAAAAAACCGTGTACCTGCCCCTGCGCTGCGGCCAGATCGAAGGCGCGGTCCACATCACGATTACGGCCACGGGCAACGGCGAAACCACCACCGTGCGCGAGGACCTGGACCAACGCTCACCCCTGCCCATCCTGCGGACCATGACCAGCGGCGTGCTCAAGGAGGCGACAGGCGATCTGGGTGCGAAGGCACCGGACACGCTGCTGGCCGGCACGGTCACGCGCGCGGTGCGCCTGTCCACCCTGCCGCTGATGCGCTTCGCCGGCCATTTGGACAACCTTTTAGGCTATCCCCATGGCTGCGCCGAACAGACCGTGTCCAGGGCCTTCCCGCTCCTGCACTTCGCGGCCCTGGCCCGGGAACTGGCCCCCGGCCGTTTCAATGCCACGGGTCCGGCCGGTCTGGTCCAGACCGCCATCCGCCGTTTGCAGACCATGCAGACCGCGCCCGGCGGCTATGCCTACTGGCCGGGCGAAGGCGATCCGGACCCGTGGGTTTCGGCCTATGTCTGCCATTTCCTGCTCGAAGCACGCCAAGCCGGACACACCGTGCCCCCGCGCATGCTCGACGCAGGGCTGGAATATCTCCAGTCCCTGGCCAACCCGGAACCCGGCAGCCCGGCGGCCAAGGTCGAACAGGCCGCCTACGCCCTGTACGTCCTGGCTCTGGGCGGCCGGGCCGATCTGGGCGGGCAGGATTTCCTGCGCGCCACCTTTGGCAAAGTTTTGAGCGGCATGACCCGGACCCTGCTGGCCGGGGCCTATTTTGAAACAAGTAACCAGGACGCGGGATTCGAGCTGCTCCATGTCAGTCCGGCCTTTGACGACGCCCGCCGGGAGTCCGGCGGCAATCTCGGTTCCGGCCTGCGCGACCGGGCCCTGACCGCCCTGATCCTGGAACGGAGCCTGCCCGAGGACCCGCGCCTGCCGGAATTGATTGGCCGCATCAGTGCGGATCTCGGTCAGGGCGGCTGGTATTCGACCCAGGAAACCAGTCTGGCCTTCATAGCCCTTGGCAAATTCCTGGCCGCCCAGGACGATCCGCGCCCCTTTGCCGGGACCTTGAGCTGGGACGAGGGCAACGCGACCATCGACGAAACAAAAACCTGGATCGAAACCGACATCAAAACCCTGGGCGGATTCAGCCTGACCAAGACCCCGGCCGACCGCGACGTGTTCTTCTCGGTCCTGACCTCGGGCGCGCCCAAGGCCGAAAGCCACGCGCCCGTGACCCAGGGTCTGGAAGTGGAGCAGACCTTCCTGACCCAGGCCGGAGCACCCCTGGATTTGAACCAGATCCGCCAGGGCGAGCTGATCGTCATGAAGACGCGGGTCCGCTCGACCACGGGCCGGCTCGATAACGTGGTCGTGCAGAGCCTGCTTCCGGCCGGCCTGGAAGTGGAAAACCCGCGTCTGGCCACCACCGAGAAGCTCGACTGGATGGACGACACGGCCCTGATGGAAGGATACCAGGACCTGCGCGACGACCGCATCCTGGTCTTCACCAGCTTCGACGACGGGGCCTGGAAAGTCCGCTACTCCGTGCTGCGGGCCGTGACGCCGGGCGTTTTCGCCCTGCCCCCGGTTCAGGCCGAGGCCATGTACATCCCGTCCCTGCGCGCCAGCGGTCCACTGGGAACCATCCGCGTCATCAGCGCCCCCATTCCATGAATCACGCCCTCGGGACCGTGGCCCGGCGCCAGATACGACTGACGCGCCGGGCCACGGTCCTGGTTTTGATCCTGGCCGCCCTGATCTGCGCGGTCCTGATCCTGGACCGCCTCTTTCCTTTTCCCGTGGCCAATCTGGAACCCGCGCCCTCGGTCCGC
>CAYLNA010000079.1:6198-8094 GCA_964384665.1 uncultured Desulfovibrionaceae bacterium
CTGGCCGCGAAAATTATCGAATCCTGCCGCGCTCTCCAGCTTTCGGCCCACTATTCCAAGGACCAAATCCTGACGTGGTACCTGAACCTGGCCCCGTTCGGCGGCAACGTGGTCGGGGTGGGCGCGGCCGCCTGGTTCTATTTCGGCAAGGACCCACGCCGCCTGTCCCTGGGCGAAATCGCCCTGCTCTCGGTCCTGCCGCGCTCCCCGACCCGCTACAATCCGCTCCGACACCCCGAGGCCGCCCGCGCCGTGCGCGACCGGGTGCTGCGACGTTTCGCGGCCCAAGGCGTTTTCGAGCAAAAAGCCCTGGCCGAAAGCCGAACCCGGCCGCTTCTGGCCGCTCGCGCCCCGGCGCCCCTGGCCGCCCCGCATTTTTGTCTCTGGGCCAGGGCCAACCTCCCGGACCGCGCCGTGATCCGCTCCAGCCTGGACCGGCGCGTCCAGGCCATCGCCGAGAGTCTGGCCACGGCCCGCATGGACTCCTTACGCCGGGCGTCCATCGGCAACGCGGCCGTGGTCGTGCTCGACCTCAAGACCCGCGAGATCCTGGCCCATGTCGGCTCGGCGGATTTTTGGGACCCAGAGCACCAAGGGCAGGTCGACAACGCCCTGTCCCGACGCGCCCCAGGCTCGACCCTCAAGCCTTTTCTGTACGCCCTGGCCTTTGACCAAGGCATCCTGACGCCCGCGTCCATGCTTCTGGACGTGCCCACGGATTTTGGCGGCTACCGGCCCGAGAACTATGGTCAGAATTTTCAGGGCGCGGTCAGCGCGCGCACGGCCCTGGCCGCGTCTCTCAATGTTCCGGCCGTGCGCCTGCTGGCCCGCTGCGGCCTGACCCCGTTCCACGACCTGCTCCGCGCCGGCGGCCTGACCACCCTGGACCGCCCGCCCAGCCACTATGGCCTGCCCCTGGCCCTGGGCGGCTGCGAGGTCCGCCTGATGGACCTGACCAACCTCTACGCCACCCTGGGCTCGGGCGGCCTGCATCGACCCGTGCGCTCTGAGCGCCAGAATCCGGACCAAATGGACCAGGGCGCGCCCATCCTCTCGCCCGAGGCCTGCGCCATGGTCGTATCCATCCTGGGCGCGGTACGCCGGCCCACCCTGGCCGACGCCTGGGAATTCACCGTGGACGCGCCGGCCGTGGCCTGGAAGACCGGCACGTCCTTTGGCCATCGCGACGCCTGGGCCGTGGGTATCAGCCAGGATCTGGCCATCGGGGTCTGGGTCGGCAATCCGGACGGTTCCTTGTGCGCGAACATCTCCGGCGTCCGCCATGCCGGCCCGCTGCTGTTCGATCTGTTTCGAGCCCTGCGCCCCGGCGCGGCCGGACCGCCCCGCATCGACGCCCCACGCCTGACCCGCCTGACCGTCTGCGCCGTCAGCGGCGACCGCCCCGGACCACGTTGCCCCACGGTCCAGACCCAGGCCATCGCCGGGGTGACGAAACTTCCGGCCTGCGCCCTGCATAAGCAGATCTTCGTGGACCGGGACACGGGCCTGCGTCTCGTGGGGGACTGCCTCCTGGCCCACCCGACGCGGGAGGAAACCGCCCTGGTCTGGCCGGCCGAACTCCTGGCCTGGCAACGCGCCCAAGGCTCCGCCGTGGCCGGCCTGCCGGCCATGCATCCGGACTGCGCCGACGTGCCGGACGAAGCCGGCCCGACCATCCAATCCCCATCCGCCGCCACGCCCTACGTCATCCGCCCCGACGCCCCGCCCGAGTTCCAGCGCCTGGCTCTCCTGGCCGCGCCGGGGCCTGCCGCCACGCTCCATTTCTGGTACGTGGACGGCCGCTTCATCGCCAGCACCATTCCGGAAACCCCGTGCTTCACGCCCCTTGCGCCGGGACGGCACACGGTCAGCGTCACCGACGACCTGGGACGGAGC
>CAYLNA010000080.1:0-8018 GCA_964384665.1 uncultured Desulfovibrionaceae bacterium
GCTACGCCACGGGCGAGGTCTTTTACGTGGCCCAGTCCCTGGGGCTTCGGCATTCTCACCTGGATACCGGAGCCTACAGCTATGACCAATCCAACGCGCCCAAGGACGTGGCCAAGGCCCTGGCCTTTTTGCTGGAGGACGAGCGCGAGCGGGTCATCCAGACGTCCATGGTCGCCTGTCTTTTCGCCCGCAAGGTTTATGGCCTGGACGCCCTGCGCGACTGCCTGGACGTACTCGGCGGAGCGGACATGGCCGCCGGGCTGGACCAGGCCGGGGAGCGCATCCAGAAATTGCGCTGGCGGGCGCGCTTGGCCGGAGGCTTCGCCCCCATGCGGGCCGCGATTCCGAAGCGTTTTCTGGAGGTGGAAACCTGGAAAGGACGGGCCGATCCCGACTATCTGGAGAACCTGCGCGCGGCCTACGCGGCGGCGATCCTGGACATGGGCCGGGCGGACGCCGAGGACGCCTGATCCGCTCCACGCGGACGCGCCTCACGTCCCTAAACGGGTCCAGGGGCCATGCCCCTGGCGGGGCGCGGGGCGGCGCCCCGCATTTCCCGCGCTATTCCCTCCCGCCTATTCCGCGACAGTCGGACGGCGGACGGAACAAGCCTTGAGCACGGCCTGAACCACCGTGGCCAGAGGGATGGCGAAAAACACGCCCCAGAATCCCCAGGCCCCGCCAAACACCAGGATGGCCATGATGGACGCGATGGGGTGCAGGTTCACGGCTCCGGACAGCAGCAGCGGGACCAGCAGATTGGCGTCCAGAAGCTGGACCAGCAGATAGGCGATCATGGTCCAGGTGAAATGCCCGTCCCACCCCCACTGAAAATAGGCGATGACGACCACCGGCACGGTCACGACCACGGCCCCGATATAGGGCAGGATGACCGAGAGCCCGACCAGCAGGCTGAGCAGCATGGCATACTCCAGCCCGGCGATCAGAAAACAGGCATAGGTCGCGGCCCAGACCGCGAGGACCTCCCAAATCCGGCCCCGGACGTAGTTTCCGGCCTGAATCTTCACATCCCGCCAGACCTGGCTGGCCAAAGTATGATCCTCGGGCAGAAACCCACCCACCCAGTCCAGGATCTGCGCTTTATCCTTCAGAAAAAAGAAGACCATCAGCGGCATCAGCACCGAATAGACCACGACGGAAAAGACCGACCGCATCGACGACAGGGAAAAGGCCAGGGCCTGCTGTCCGTACAAGGAAAGCTGCGTGGTCACGCTGTCCAGAATGGCCTGGGACTGGGACTGCGTCAGCAGTTTCGGGTATTTCTTGGGCAGACGGCGCAACACGTCCTGGCCCTGGGCGATGATGTCCGGAATGTTGTGGACCAGATCCGTGACCTGGGAAATGAGCAGTGGCGCCAGGGCGAAAAGCAGCACGGCCAGAAACAGCATGAACAGGCCGAAGACCACGCCCACGGCCACTAGGCGCGGGCAGCGCAGCCGCTCCAGAATCCGCACCACGCCTTCCAGCAGGAACGCGATGACCAGACTGGCGATGACCGGGGCCAAAAGATCGCCGACGGCCAGCACGAGAATCGTGCACACGGCCAGAACCATGAAAAGAGTAACGCGTTGGGGATCGAAGAAAACCGTGCGCAGCCAATGCCGGATGATATCCATGAAAGTCCTCGTGCGGGGCGAAATGGAGCGCGAATCTAGGCGCGCCCCCTCGGCCCGTCAATGCGCCCGGCCGGGCGCACACGAAAAAAGGCCGCCCAATGGGCGGCCTTTGAATTTCCGAAACCGGTCGGTGGTCGGCAAAAACCTGGCGAGGGGAGGATGGCGGATCTCCCGACCGGTTTGGCGGAAAAGGGTTAGCGGATGAAGAGCATTTCCATGTAGCTCGGCAGGACCCAGAGGTCGTCGGCGACGATGGTTTCCAGGATGTCGGCGTGCTTGCGCACGTCCTGCATGGCCGGAAGGATCTTGTCGCAGTAAAACTTGGCCTGGGCGTGGGCGCCGTCGCCCTTGTCGCCTTCCACCAGGGCCTGGAGTTCATAGGTCACCTTCTGCATGGCGCGCAGATTGGTGGTCAGCTGATCCAGGGTCGTGGTGCCGTATTCCTTGCCGATGGCCTTCAGATTGGCGCAGGCCTGGGCCAGTTCGTTCTGATAGCGGAAGGCGGCCGGGAAGATGATGGTCGTGGCCATGCGGATCATCAGGTTGGCCTCGGTCTCGACGGTCTTGCAGTACTGCTCCAGATAGATCTCTTCGCGCGAACGCAGTTCGGCCTCGGTCAGCACGCCGTATTTGGTGAAGAGTTCGATGGTCGAGGGAGCGGCCAGCATGGGCAGGGCGTCGGGCGTGGTCTTCAGATTGGCCAGTCCGCGCGTCTCGGCTTCCTTGTGCCATTCCTCGGAATAGCCGTCGCCGTTGAAGATGACCGCGTCGTGCTCGATCATGATCTTCTGGAGCAGGGCCTGCACGGCAGCGTTGAGCTTGGAGGAATCACCGGCCGTGGCCTTTTCCAGTTCCGTGGCGATGTAATCGAGGGAGTCGGCCATCATGGCGTTCAGGGCCACCTGGGAACCGGCGATGGACATGGACGAACCCACGGCGCGGAACTCGAAGCGGTTGCCGGTGAAGGCGAAGGGACTGGTGCGGTTGCGGTCGCCCGGATCCATGGGCAGGGGCGGCAGGGTGTCGACGCCGATATTCATGACGCCCTTCTGCTTGGAACCCGTCACCTCGCCCTTCTTGATCTGCTCGAAAACGTCGGCCAGCTGCTCGCCCAGGTACATGGACATGATGGCCGGCGGGGCCTCGTTAGCGCCCAGACGGTGGTCGTTGGAGGCGCTGGCCACGGTGGCGCGCAGCAGCGGACCGAACTTGTGCAGGGCGCGGATGGCGGCGGCGCAGAAAACCAGGAACTGGGCGTTTTCGTGCGGCGTGTCGCCGGGATCGAACAGGCAGCCGATTTCGTCGTTGCCGATGGAATAGTTGAGATGCTTGCCGGAGCCGTTGATGCCGGCGAAGGGCTTCTCGTGCAGCAGGCAAACCATGCCGTAGCGCTTGGCCACGCTGCGCAGCACGGTCATGACCAGCTGATTGTGGTCCGTGGCCAGGTTGCCCTGCTCATAGATGGGCGCGATCTCGAACTGGCTGGGAGCGACCTCGTTGTGACGGGTCTTGACCGGCACGCCGAGCTTGAACAGCTCGCGGTCCACTTCCATCATGAAGGACAGGACGCGGCGGGGAATGACGCCGAAATACTGATCCTCGAACTCCTGACCCTTGGGCGGCTTGGCGCCGAACAGGCTGCGACCGGCGATGAGCAGATCGGGACGGGCGAAGACAAAATTGCGATCAATAAGGAAATATTCCTGCTCCGGTCCGGCGTAGCTGGTCACGGGCAGCTTGGTCTCGACGCCGAAGACCTTGAGCACGCGCTTGGCCTGCTTGTTCAGGGCCTGCATGGAGCGCAGCAGCGGGGTCTTCTTGTCCAGGGCCTCGCCGGTCCAGGACACGAAGGCCGTGGGAATGCACAGGGTGGTGCCATTGGGGTTTTCCAGGATGTAGGCCGGGCTGGTCACGTCCCAGGCCGTGTAGCCGCGGGCCTCGAAGGTCGCGCGCAGGCCGCCGGACGGGAAGCTGGAGGCGTCGGGCTCGCCCTGGATGAGCAGCTTGCCGCTGAATTCGGCGATGGCGCTGCCCTTGCCGTCGGGCACCAGGAAGGAATCATGCTTCTCGGCGGTCAGGCCGGTCAGGGGGTAGAAAACGTGGGTGAAGTGGGTGGCTCCTTTCTCGATGGCCCAATCCTTCATGGCGTTGGCCACGACATCGGCCACGGAAGCGTCCAGCTTTTCGCCCAATTCGATGGTCTTTTTCAGGGATTTATAGACGTTCTTGGGCAGGCGGTCACGCATGACGCTGTCGTTGAAGACGTTGCAGCCAAAAACATCGGTGGGAGAGGTCTCGCTGAAATTCAGGGGGGCGTGCAGGGGTTTGTAATCGGTGATGGCCTTGATGGCATCCCGACGGGCCGAAAATCCGCTCATGATATCCTCCAGGACAAGTTACGAATATGTTCTGCTGTGTGCGCAGTGCCAGGTCAAATGAACACGCCAATTTAAGCAATCTGAATGCCAAAAATGCAACATTCTTATTTTATTTACAAAACCATTCCTCCCCACACCAATGATTACATTTTTGAAATATGAATCCCGGTCCGTCGCCATCATTTTGGAAAAAAAATAACAATTTCGGAAAACGCTATCTTTCAATTCCGTAGGCTCCGTCTCCCAAAGGCAGGATCATGACTCGACTCGCGCCTGCGACGGCTTTCTCGTCCAGGGTGGCGCATCCCACGGCCGCGCCCAATCCACAATTCTGTCAACTTTCCGCGTTCCCGTGAAAACGCCGCTTCCACAATCGCCCAATATTCTGCTACCATTGGATTATTCCACACCAAGGAGATCTCCATGACCACCCCGTCGCCAGCTTCCGCCAATCTGCGCCTGCTCTCGCGCAACCCGATCTTCACCAGCGCCAAGACCGTCTGGGGGTATGAAATCCAGACCACCGCCGAACGCGTCTCCGGTGTCCCGGCCCCGGACGAAAAGGACAGCGTCGGCGCGGCCGTCATCGCCGGCGACTATATCGGCCTGAACAGCATCCTGGCCCGGAACAAGAAGGTGCTCATCGCCTACACCAAGGATCAACTGCTGAATCTGATCCCCCGCGCCCTGCCCGCGCGGTCCTCGGTAGTATTGGTCGGCGCGGCCAGCCAGCGGGACGAAACGCTACTGCCCGCCCTGGGGCAGCTCGCCGCCGAAGGCCATGATATCGCCCTGGAATGGGATTCCGCCAGCACGCCGTCGTCCCCGCTGCTGCGCCACGCCACCTTGTGCATCGCGGACGCGGAACACGCCGATCAGGCCGCCCTGTCTTCCCTCGTGCACGCGGGCAAGACGGCCATCGTCCGCAACGTCGCCTCGCGCGAGGCTCTCGACGGCGTGCGCGCCCTCGGCTTCAACCTTTTCCAGGGCCGCTATTTCAAGACCGCCGAGGTCATTCCCGGCAAGAGGCTCTCGGCCCACCACAATTCCCGTCTGCGGATCATGGGCCTAGTCGAGGAAAGCGAGCCGGATCTCGACAAACTGGCCCAGACCATCCAGTCCGATGTCAGCCTCAGCTACCGTCTGCTGACCTACCTCAATTCCCCAGCCTTCGGCTTTGCCCGCAAGATCGACTCCATCCGCCAGGCCATGGTCCTGCTTGGCTGGAACAATCTGCGCAACTGGCTGCGCGCCGTGCTCCTGGCGGACATGACCCAGGGCGAGCAGCAGACCGAACTGCTGCACCTGGCCCTGTCGCGCGGCAAGTTCCTGGAACAGGTGGTCCTGCGCTACGACTATTGGGACTTCCGTCCGGACGAGATGTTTTTGCTTGGCATGTTCTCCCTCCTGGACGCCATCCTCGGCCTGCCCATGTCCGAGGCCCTGGCCTTCCTGCCCCTGACCGACGCCCAGAAAAAAGCCCTCGATGGGAGCACGGCCTGCGCGTACACGCCCCTGGTCAACCTCATGCGAGTGGTCGAGGACGGCGAAACCGCGTCCCGCGCCTTCCTGGACCTGAGCCTGGACCCGAAAACAACCATGACCATCGCGCGCGAGGCCAGCGCCTGGGCCGCCGCGGTCCTGGACACCGTCCCGGCCGGCAAGGCCTAATCCAGGGGCGCTATCTTCCAGATGTCGCGCGCGTACTCCATCACGGCCCGGTCGCTGGAGAACTTGCCCATCTTGGCCGTGTTGAGAATGGACATGCGCGTCCAGGCCGCTTGGTCCTGATAGACCAGCCCGACCCTGGTCTGGGTGGCGACATAGTCCTCGTAATCGGCCAGGACCAGATAATAATCGCCCTGACGGAGCAGGGAATCGACAATGGGCCGGAACAAGTCGGGCTGCTCCGGACTGAAATGACCCGAGGAAATCATGTCCAGGGCCTGGGTCAGCTCGCGCGAGCCTTCGTAGACGGCGACGGGGTCGTAACCGGCCGCGCGCCTAGCCAAGACCTCGTCCTCGGTCAGGCCGAAAAGGAAGAAATTTTCCGCCCCGACCTCTTCCCGGATTTCGATATTGGCGCCATCCAGGGTGCCAATGGTCACGGCCCCGTTCAGGGCGAACTTCATGTTGCCCGTGCCCGAGGCCTCCATCCCGGCCGTGGAGATCTGCTCGGACAGATCCGTGGCCGGCATGACCCGCTCGGCCTGGGACACGCAGTAATTCGGCAGAAAAACCACCTTCAGCACATTGCCCGCAGCCGGGTCCGCGTTGACCACCTGGGCCACGGAATTGATCAGCTTGATGATCAGCTTGGCCTGGGCATAGCCCGGCGCGGCCTTGCCGGCGAAAAAGACCGTGCGCGGCGGGCACGCGTCCCCGGTCTGACGACGGATGCGGTTGTAGAGCGTGATGACGTGCAGGATATTGAGCAACTGCCGCTTGTATTCATGAATGCGCTTGACGTGCACATCGAAGAGGGTGCCCGGATTGACGCCCATGCCCAGCTTGCGCAGAACATAGCGGGCCAGGAGCTTCTTGTTGCGGCGTTTGACCTCCTGCCAGCGGTGCTGGAACTGGGGATCATCGACATGATCGGCCAGACCGGCCAGCTGGTCCAGATCCGTGACCCAGCCCGGCCCGATGACCGAGGTGATCAGCTCGGACAGGTCCGGATTGGCCTGCAAGAGCCAGCGCCTGGGCGTGACGCCATTGGTGACGTTGGTGAACTTGCCCGGATACAGGGCATGAAAATCGCGAAACAGACGGTTGCGCAGAATTTGCGAATGCAGTTCGGCCACGCCGTTGACCGTGTGGCTGCCGATGACGGCCAGATGGGCCATGCGGACCTGCTTGGTCTCGCCCTCGGCGATGATGGACAGCGAACGCAGCAAGGTGTCCTGGCCGGGGTAGCGCAGCCGGACATCGTCCAGAAAACGCCGGTTGATCTCGAAAATGATCTGCAGATGCCGGGGCAGCATGCGCCCGATGAGGTCCACGGACCACAGTTCCAGGGCTTCGGGCAAAACAGTGTGGTTGGTGTAGGCGAAGGTCTTCTGGCAGATGGACCAGGCCCGGTCCCAGCTCACGACTTCCTCGTCGACGAGGATGCGCATGAACTCGGCGATGCCAATGGCCGGGTGGGTGTCGTTGAGCTGCACCGTGATCTGGTCCGGAAAGCATTCGAAGGAGGAATAATTGTTCTTGCGGAAGCGGCGCATGATGTCCTGAAAGGTGGCCGCGACGAAGAAATACTGCTGCTTGAGGCGCAACTCCTTGCCGCGCGGGCTGTTGTCGTTGGGATAGAGCACTTTCGAAATGTTCTCGCTCTCGACCTTGGCCTGGACCGCGCCGATGTAGTCGCCCTGGTTGAAATGCTCGAGTTCGAAATCACGGCTGGAAATGGCCTTCCACAGCCGCATGTTGGTCACGTTGCCGTTCTGGAATCCGGGAACGAGGATATCGCAGGCCATGGCCATGACCGTCTCGGTGTCCACCCAACGGAAGCGCTGGTGACCGGCGCTGTCCGCGTAGGCCTCGACCCGGCCGTAAAAATGGATCTTGTACATGAAATTTCCGCGCCGGAGCACCCAGGGCGAATCCTGACGCAGCCAGTTGTCGGCCCCTTCCTGCTGATGCCCATTGACGATGGTCTGGTAAAAGATCCCGTAATCATAAAGGATTCCATAACCGTAGCCGGGAATCTTGCAGGTCGCCAGGGAGTCCATGTAGCACGAGGCCAGCCGCCCCAGGCCGCCATTGCCCAGGCCCGGATTCCATTCCTCCTCGACCAATTCGTCGAGATCCATGCCGAAGTCCCGAACCGCCTCGCGGCACACGTCTTCCAGACCCAAGGCCAGGATGTAATTCATCAAGAATCGTCCGGGCAAAAATTCCAAGGACATGTAATATACGCGCTTGGAGATGGAATCGTAATAGCCGCGCTGGGTCTCCAGCCATCGGCCCAGCAAGCGGTCGCGCACGCTGTAGCACAGCCCGA
>CAYLNA010000081.1:0-8002 GCA_964384665.1 uncultured Desulfovibrionaceae bacterium
TGCAGGCCGTAGCGGATGCCGATGGTCCCGGCGACATGGTAGTTGTGGTGGGCTTCCATGACGATGGCCCGGATGACATCGTTGATGCCCGGACACAGGCCGCCGCAGGTGACGATGGCGCATTTGGTCTTGGGCGGGTCGAAATAGATTTTCTGCCTCGGGCCGGCTTCCTCGAATTCGCAGACGACGTCGCGCCCGCGCGCCGCGTCAAAAATATCGTTCGACATGAAGAGGGGCATTTTGGATGTATCGTCGATAAAGTGGCAGTAGGGCAGGGGATTGTCGACCTTGCAGGGGCCAAGGGCGGTAATGGTCGTATTGAACAGTGGGGTCGAATCCATCGTGTCTCCCGTATCGGTTTGATGGCCAAAAACTGGCGTCACGTGGCCTGATACAACAATGCCGGGTTTTATGCCAGGGCGGGTCAAAAAACAAGAAGCGCGGTCCGGGGGCATCCGGGCCGCGCTTCGTGCGCGATGGATCTTACAGCAGGGCGGCCAGGGCTGGGCGCAGTTCCGGATGGTCGAAGGCGAAGCCCAGTTCCCGTAGTCGGTCGGGCAGGCAGCGTTGCCCTCCCAGGAGCATGGTCGCGGCCTCGCCCAAGGCCAGCTTCAGGGCGAACGCGGGCGCGGGCAGGAGGGTCGGCCGACGCAACGCCTGGCCCAGGGCGCGGGTGAATTCGGCGTTGGTCACGGGTCGGGGCGCGCAGGCGTTGAACGGCCCGGACGCGGCCGGAGTTTCCAGCAGAAAGCTCATGATCCGCGCCAGGTCCTGGACATGAATCCAGGGAAACCACTGTTTGCCCGATCCCAGACGCCCGCCCAGGCCCCAGGCAAAGATGGGGCGCATCTTGGCCAGGGCCCCGCCATCACCCAGAACCACGGCGAGGCGCGGGATGATCACGCGGTGTCCGGATTCCGCCGCGCGCTGGGCCTCGTCCTGCCAGGCCTGGGCCACGTCGGCCAGAAAGCCTGTCCCGCGCGGGGAATCCTCGGTGCAGAGCCTGTCCCCGGCGTCGCCGTAAAAGCCCACGGCATTGGCGCAGAGAAAGACCTTCTCTGTCGTGCGCCCCAGGGCGTCGACGATGTTACGGGTGCTCAAAACGCGGGAGTCCAGGATGGAGCGTTTGCCGGCCTCGTCCCAACGCGTGGTGATGGGCGTTCCGGTCAGATTGATGATTGCGTCGTGTCCGGCCGCCTCGTCCTGCCAGGGACCGGGCGTGACCGGATCGGCCCGGATGATCCGCGCGGCCGGGGGAAGATTGGCCCGGCCGGAGCGGGCGGCCACGGTGACTTCGTGGCCGCGTTCGAGCAGATGGGGAACAAGATGCCCGCCAACGAATCCCGTCGCGCCGAAAGCCAAGATCTTCATCGCGTCCCTCCCGGTTACAGGCCGAAATGCTTCTGAATATAGCCGGACATGACCGACATGGCCTGCTCCTGGCATTCCCCGCAGCCCGTGCCGATCTTGGTCATTTCCTGAAGCTCGTGGAAACTGCGCGCGCCTTCGAGCACGGCGTGTTCGATGTCCTCGTCCGTGACCTGCATGCATTCGCAGACGATCTTGGCGTTCTGGGTGGTGATGCGGTCGTCCATGCCGTTCTTGGCGTAGTAGTCGTCGATGGCGATCCGCAGGGCCTTGTCCCCCAGCACCGAGCAGTGGACCTTGTTGTCCGGCAGTCCGCCCAGGGCGTTCAGGATGTCCTTGGCCGTGATCTTGTAGGCCTCGTCGAGCTTCATGCCGACGACCATTTCCGAGAGCATGGACGTGCTGGCGATGGCGCTGGCGCAGCCATAGGTCTGCCACTTGCAGTCGGTGATGGTCAGGGTGGCGGGATCGACCTTGATGAAGACCATCATTTCGTCCCCGCACTTGACGTTGCCGGTTTTGCCGATGCCGTGAAAATCAGCTTCATTGTCTTCGCGCAGCACGTTGCGCGGGTTCATGAAGTGGTCCTTGACCTTGTCGGAATATGTCCATTTGGCGGCCATGTTATTTTCTCCTGTAGGCGGTCGACATTTCGCGGATGCGGCCGATGATGGGCGGAAGTTTTTCAAGCATGTAGGCCACGTCGTCCATGGTGTTCTCGCGGCCCAGGCTGATGCGGATGGAGCCGTGGGCGTTTTCCACCGGCACGCCCGTGGCCATGATGACGTGGGACGGATCGAGGGACCCCGAGGCGCAGGCCGAGCCCGTGGACACGGCGATGCCGGCCAGATCCAGATAGAGCAGGATGGCTTCGCCCTCGGCTCCGGCGAAGGATACGTTGAGGGTCCCCGGCAGGCAGTGCTCGGGATGGCCCATGATCAGAACATCCGGAATGGCGGCGACGATGCCGGCCTTGAGGGCGTCGCGCATGGCTCGGATGCGCCCTTCCTCGTCGGCCATCTCCTGGGCGCGCATGGCCACGGCCTTGCCCAGGGCGAAGATGCCCAGGGAATTTTCCGTGCCGGCCCGCCGGCCCGATTCCTGGTGTCCGCCCAGAATGAACGGACAATAGGGCGCGCCTTTTTTGACGTACAAGGCCCCGATGCCCTTGGGACCGTAAATTTTATGCCCGGACAGGCTCAGGAAATCCACGTCCAGGTCTTTCACGTCGACCGGGATCTTGCCCACGGCCTGGACCGCGTCGGTGTGGAACAGGGCTCCGCCCTCGTGGGCGATGCGGGCCGCAGTCTTGATGTCCTGGATGGTGCCAATTTCGTTGTTGGCCATCATGACCGAAACCAAGCCGATTTTGTCCGTGACGGCGCGGCGCAGGTCGTCAAGGTCGATGCGGCCGTGTTTGTCCACGGCCAGATAGGTCACGGCGTGCTTGTGGCGGTCCAGGTCGCGGGCCGTGTTCAGGACGCAGGGATGCTCGATGGCCGTGGTCACCAAGCCGCTGCGGCCGCTCAGGGGGCAGGAGCAGGACGTGTTGTCGCAGCGCAGCAAGGACAGGACCGTGTTGTTGGCCTCGGACCCGCTGCCGACAAAAAGCACTTCCTCGGGCGCGGCGCCGATGAAGGACGCGACCGTGTCGCGGGCCTCCTCCACCTTTTCCCTGGCCTCGCGGCCGAACTGGTGCATGCTGGACGGATTGCCGAATATCTCCAAGCCCTCGATGATCGCCTTTTTCACTTCGGGATGCAGCGGGGTGGTGGCGTTGTTGTCGAAATAAACCGTTTTGTTTTCCATGACATCTCCTTGAATTCGCGGGCGTGAAATCCAGTCACTGAAGTAATTTCAAATTCGCCGCTGTCCACCCTTAAATCGGATCAATTGTGTCAGAAATGGCGGAATCCTCGCTTCGGTGCACGTCCGCCCAGGTTTTTTCGGTCCACGCGTGGAGTTGGTGAGGGAAAAACGCCGCTTTGTAGCGCATGCGCGCGCAACCGTCCACGACATAGCCCAGATAATAATGGCTCAGCCCCAAGCGGCGGGCTTCCTCTATTTCGCGCAGCACGCTGAACACGCCCAGACTGAGTTGGGCTTGGGCGGGGTCGAAGACGAAATAGACCGAACTGAAGGACGTTTCGCCCTGGTCCAGATAGCCCGCGCCGAGCAGGCGGCCGTCATGTTCGTAGCGGGAGAGCAGGGCCGGGCAGGAAGGAGCGTGCAAATTGGCGGCGAAGTCCTCGAAGGTGGCGTCCTGGTCGAAGCGAGTCCGGGAATGGGCGCGGTACAGTTCGAACAATTCGGCTTCGTAGCGGATGGGGCCAAAGCGGACGTCGATGTCCCGACACAGGCGAGCGACCCGTTTCTGGCTCCGACTGGGTCGGAAGCGGTCCACCGGGATGCGCAAGGGCGTGCAGGCCCGGCAGTCCGGGCAGGCCGGGCGGAAGAAATAATGACCGAACTTGCGCCAGCCCTGGGACAGGAACCAGTCCAGCTCGCGGCCGTTCAGGCCGCCGGCGAAAAAGTATTCATGAACCAGGGTTCGGTCCGGCAGATAGGGGCAGGGGATGGGCGTGGACAGGTCGGGGCTGGAATAGAAGATCATGGTCGGTCGCGAGCGAGAAAAAAACGGCGCGGGCGGTTCCCGCCGTCCGCGCCGTGCGTGGGGTTGTCGGTTCATCCGGGGGGCTAGCCCGCAACCTTGGCCCAGGAATCGCGTAGGGTCACGGTACGATTGAAGACCGGCGCTTCGGGCCTGTGCTCCAAGCGGTCGGCGCAGAAATAACCCTGGCGTTCGAACTGGAAGCGGTCCTCGGGCGCGGCCTGGGCCAGGGACGCCTCGATCCGGCAGTTCCTCAGGATCTCCAGGGAGTCCGGGTTGATCTGGGTCAGGAAGTCCGCGTCCTTGCCCGGATTTTCGACGGTGAAGAGGCGGTCGTAGAGGCGCACCTCGGCCGGAACCGAATGGGCGGCGCCGACCCAGTGCAGAGTGCCCTTGACCTTGCGTCCGTCCGGGGCGTCGCCGCCGCGCGTGGTCGGATCGTAGGAACAGACCACGGCCTCGATGCTCCCGTCGGCGGCCTTGAGCACGTCCGTGCAGGTCACCAGATAGGCTCCGCGCAACCGCACTTCCTTGCCCGGGGCGAGGCGGAAGAATTTCGCGCACGGGCTTTCCATGAAGTCCGATTCCTCGATGTAGACCTCGCGCGAGAAGCCGACCCGGCGGCTGCCCATGTCCGGGTTCTTGGGATGGTTGGCCAGCTCGAAAAATTCTTCCTGGCCTTCGGGATAGTTCTCGATGACGAGCTTGAGCGGCCGCAGCACGGCCATGGCCCGGGGCGCGGCGGCGTCCAGGTTCTCGCGAACGCAGTTTTCGAGCACGCCCATGTCCACGCAGCTGTCGGAGCGGCTGACCCCGATGCGCTCGCAGAAATCACGCAGGGCCGCCGGAGGGAACCCGCGCCGGCGCAGGCCCGAGATGGTCGGCATGCGCGGATCGTTCCACCCCGAGACAACGCCGTTCTCGACCAGGGTTTTCAGCTTGCGCTTGCTGGTGACCGTGTAATTGATGTTCAAGCGGTTGAACTCGTACTGCCGGGGTCGGGCCGGAACGTCCAGCTGGTCCAGAATCCAATCGTAGAGCGGCTTGTGGTCCGCGAATTCCAGGGTGCAGATGGAATGGGTGATGCGTTCCAGGGCGTCGGACAGGCCGTGGGCGAAGTCGTACATGGGATAGATGCACCAGGCCGTGCCGGTATTCTGGTGCTCCTGGTGCAGGATGCGGTACAGGGCCGGGTCGCGCAGGTTCATGTTTGGCGAGGCCATGTCGATCTTGGCCCGCAGGATGTGCGCGCCCTCGGGAAATTCCCCGGCCCGCATGCGCGCGAAGAGGTCCAGGTTTTCCGCCACGGAGCGATCCCGGTAGGGGCTGTTTTTTCCCGGTTCGGTCAGGGTCCCCCGGTACTGACGCACCTCCTCGGTCGAAAGGGAGCAGACATAGGCCTTGCCCTGTTTGATCAGGTCCACGGCGAATTGGTGCAGTTTCTCGAAATAGTCCGAGGCGTGGTAGAGATGCTCGCCCCAGTCGAAGCCCAGCCAGCGCACGTCTTCCTTGATGGAGGCGACATAGACCGGATCTTCCTTGCCCGGATTGGTGTCGTCAAAGCGGAGGTGGCAGCGCCCGCCGTAGTCCCGGGCCAGTCCGAAATTGAGGCAGATGGACTTGGCGTGGCCGATATGCAGGAATCCGTTGGGTTCGGGAGGAAAGCGGGTGAAGACCCGGCCTTCGTTCATGCCGTTTTTGAGGTCGTCCTCGATGATGGCGCGCAGAAAATTGGATGGAGTTGGCGTGTCCATAACTATCCTTAAAACGGGTTGGTCAGGAGAAAAATTCAGCTGGCATGCATACGGACAGGGGCCTGGGTTGGCAAGCCCGCCCCTGGAGATAGGCCCGGAGAGCGTCGCGGGTGCTGGGGAAGGCCAGCTGGTCCCAGGGGATGTCCGCGGGGGCGAAGAGGTCCAGGGCCTCGGTCTCCTCGCCGGCCTCGGGCTCGGCCGCGTCGAGTCTGGCGCTGTAGACGATGATGACCGGCGGCCAGCCGCAATAGGAAAAAACCCCGACCAAGCCGTCGAGGCTGATCTTGAGACAGGTTTCCTCCCAGATTTCGCGGATGGCGGCGTGCTCGACCTGTTCGCCCTCGTCCACGTAGCCGCCGGGCAAAAGCCAGCGCTCGGAGTCGTCGGGACGCTTGCGGCGCATGAGCAGGATCTTGCCGCCGATCTCCAGGACCACGCAGGTCACGACCTTGGGATCGAGATAGACCACGCCGCCGCAGGCCGCGCAGACCAGACGTTCGGGTTCGTCCGGGCGCAGGCGGCGAGGTTCCAGGCGCGATCCGCAGGCCGGACAGAATCGGTAGCGGTCGTGGCGGATGGGGCCGGTGGTGGGGATCATGCGTAGGTATCGGTTTTGATTTTGTCGTCGTGCAGGCTCGCGCGCGGATGGGGCTTGGCCGCCCTGGCCGGATGACCGATGCTGATGATGGACTCGACCCGCAGGTGGGGCGGAATGTTCAGGATCTGGCGCACGCGCTCCTCGGCCGTGACGCCGCTCTGGTGCTCGCGCAGGCGGATCTGCACCCAGCAGCTGCCCAGGCCCAGGCTTTGGGCGGCCAGGTGCAGGATGATGGCGGCGATGGCGCAGTCCTCGACCCAGGTGTCAGCCTTGGCTTCGTCGCCCAGCACGACCACGCCCAGGGCCGCGTCGCGCAGAAAATGCGCCCCATGGGGCTTGGCCGCGGCCAGTTGGGCCAGCAGGGCCTTGTCCGTGACAAAGATGAACTCCCAGGGGTCGAGACCTCGGGACGACGGCGAGCGCAGCACGGCCTCCTTGAGCTGGTCCAGAATTTCCGGGCTCAGGGCCTCGGGCGTATAGTGGCGGATGCTGCGGCGCTGGCGCAAAATATCGAGCATGAACGTCTCCGAAAGCGATGTATTCGTGAAATTGGCGCGGGTCTGGATCGACCGTGAACCGACCTTGATCAGGCGCACGGCTTTTCGTATCAGAGCCCTTTGTGGTGAGCAATCGTGGGTTCCGGAGGGTCGATGGACACCGTGATTCTGATCTTGACAGTGCTGGCCGGGTGCCTCATGCCGGTCCAGCCGGCCGTGAACGCGGTGACCGCATACTGGATGAAAAGTCCATACATGGCCTCGTTTTTTTCGTTTTTGACCGGCACCCTGGCCCTGGGCCTGGTCTGCCTTGCCCTGCGCCAACCCTGGCCCGACGGCAAGATCCTGGCCAGCCTGCCGTGGTGGGCCTGGACCGCCGGGTCCATGGGCGCCTTTTTCGTGACCATGTCCATCGTGGCCGTGCCCCGGCTGGGGGCCATGAGCGTCATGGCCCTGTTCATCACGGGCCAGATGGGCATGTCCCTGGTCATGGACCATTTCGGCTGGCTGGGCATTCCGGCCCAGCCCATGTCGGCGTGGCGGGTGCTGGGGGCTGTCCTGCTTTTGGCCGGGGTGGTTCTCATCCGGAAATTTTAACGGAGATGTTCCATGAAAACAGCGCTTTTTGTCTTCAACGGCGAGCCCATGTGCTTCATCCACGTCCTCCTGAACGCTCTTGATCTCCAGGCCAACGGTCACGAGGTTCGGGTGGTCATGGAGGGGGCTTCGGTGCGACTGGTTCCGGAACTGGTCAAGCCCGAGCATCCCCTGGCCAGGCTTTTCGCCCAGGTTCGGGAACAGGGTCTGCTGGAAGGCGCGTGCAAGGCCTGTTCGGTCAAGCTGGGCGTGGACAAGGCCGTGCAGGACGCGGGCGTGGCCCTGATCGGCGACATGAGCGGGCATCCGTCCATGCGCGCCTACCTGGATGCCGGCTTTCAGGTCATTACCTTCTGATGATCATCACCGTCGGTTCCCTCAACCCGGTCAAGCTCGGCGCGATCCGGGAGGTCATGGCCGGACGCTTTCCGGACGCCCGTTTCGAGCCCGTGGCCGTGGATTCGGGCGTTTCGGTCCAGCCCATCGGCCTGGACGAAACTCTGCGCGGAGCCAAGAACCGCGCCCGGGCCGCCTTTGTCCTGGCTGGCTCGTGCGATCTGTCCGTGGCCCTGGAATC
>CAYLNA010000082.1:0-7955 GCA_964384665.1 uncultured Desulfovibrionaceae bacterium
ACCAGACCGGAGACAGCACCCACCGCGTCTTCAATGAAATCCAAAAAGGGGTCGACGTGGGCATCGCCACCTTGTCCCTCATCAACCAAAAAAACTACGACACCCTGCTCCTGTCCTCGGGAGATTCGGATCTGCTCGACGCCATCGAATACCTGTCGGAACAGGGCAAAAAGATCGAGCTGGTCGTCTTCCGGGACGGCGTGTCATCGCAGTTGCAGTGCCGGGCGGACCGCATCCACTGGATCAACGATTTCGCCTCCGAGGTCGACAACCCGTACCGGGACTCGGGCGGGGAAAGCGCCATACCCTGATTCGCCTTTTCGGGAGGACGACATGCCCACGACGGAAGGATTTGTCTCGCGGTACACGCCGGGCGAGGAGATCGCCAACAGCATCACCCACGCCATCGGCGCTGGCCTGGCCATCGCGGCCCTGGTCGTGCTCGTCGTCTCGGCCGCGACCGCCGGCACGGCCTGGCACATCGTCAGCTTTTCCATTTTCGGCTCGACCCTGATCCTGCTCTACCTCGCCTCCACCCTGTACCACGCCATCCCCGCGCCCAGGGCCAAGCGCGTCCTGAAAACCCTGGACCACTGCGCCATCTTCCTGCTCATCGCCGGCACCTACACCCCGTTCATGCTGGTCAACCTGCGCGGTCCGGTCGGGTGGACCATCTTCGGCGTGATCTGGATATTGGCCGTGGCCGGCGTGATCCTCAAATGTTGCGCCGTGTACCGCTTCAAGCGCCTGTCCCTGGCCATATACATCGGCATGGGTTGGCTGTGCCTGGCCGCCGGCCGGGAAATGCTTGAAAAACTGCCCTCCATGAGCCTTCTTTTCCTGGCCCTGGGCGGCGCGGCCTACACCCTGGGCGTCATTTTCTATGTCTGGAAACGGCTGCCCTACAGCCACGCCATCTGGCACCTCTTTGTCGTCGCCGGCAGCATCCTGCACTTCTTCTCGGTCCTGCACACCCTGCCGGCCTGAACGCCGTGGCCGACTGGTTCCTGTACGTGGTCCGTTGCGCGGGCGGCAGCCTCTACACCGGCGTGACCACGGACGTCGGCCGGCGCTTCGCCGAACACGCGTCCGGCGGTCCCAGGGCAGCCAAATATCTGCGCGGCCGTTCCCCGCTGGAGCTGGCCTTTTGGACCAGGGTCGGAGAAAAATCCACGGCCCTGTCCCTGGAACGCCGGTTCAAGGCCCTGCCCCGCGCCCGCAAGCTGGCGCTCATCTCCGGCCGACAACCCTGGCCCGAGTTCCAGGACAAGCGCTGAGGCCTTCCCGATCATCCAAAACGACAAAGCCACACCGAAGCGTGGCTCGCGCCGGCCCGAGGCCGGACATGTCGTGGTTTCGTCTAACCGCGCCGGCTGAGCAGCCGAGGCGCGAGCGGGGTGATGATGGCCCCGCCGCGGTATCCACCCATCCGTTTGGTTTCGGAACGCAATTTGAGCAGTTCCTCCTTCAGCGTCTGGTGCAACAGCTTGGCTTCGTTGCGCAGGCGGGTGTTCGTGATCTGCATCCGCACGAGTTTTTCGCGAAAGGCCGCCTCCTGCCCTTGATGTCCGACGGCCAGGAACTCCTGGATGGCCCGCTCGCGCTGGGCCGCGGCGTTGGCCAGGCCCTCGGCGTCCTTTTCGACGATGCACGCGGCCTCCCGCTCCGCGAGGGCGGAGATCCGCTCGAACCGACTTTGTAGGTCAGACATACTTTTCCTTCTTGAGAGTCGCTTTCAAGGACTCCCGCAGATGCGCCACGATGGACTTGGTCTTGTCCACTAGCGGCAGGTATTCGTATTCCAGCAGATCCGCGAGCAGAATCCAGTCCTCGTTTTCCTGGATCTCGATCATCTCCGAGAAGAGCGAGGACAGATCGTCCAGGGAATTCTCGAAATCCTCCGAGGAGTCCATGGCGAATTCGTTGCGGAGCACGCCGACCATGGTCAGGAAATCCCGATTCACCTCGAGCAAATCGCCATACAGTTCCAGGGCCTGGGCGTCGTCGGCCATGCGGAAGGATTCGGCCACCTGCATGCCGCCCTTGCCCATGAGGGTGACCACCTTGTACAACTCACGGGTAATATTCTGGGCCATTTCCAGGGCCGGCACCGAGACGATTTCGACCTGGCTAATATACGCGGTCTCCATGTCCTCGGCCTGATGGGGATAAATCTCCGAGAAAGCTTCGTTATTGACGAGCACATCCGTCACGACCCTGCTCCGCATGCGTTCGTCTTCCATGACTTTGTCGATGATCTGTTCCAGATTCTCAAAATTCGCGACCTCGAGCGGGCTGCGTTGTCCATCAATAATGATCATTTCCCTGTCCTCCACATTGGGATGAAATTACCGCACGCCACGGTTTAATCAACATCCATGCCAAGGTGGTTCCGAAATGCGGTGAAAAGTTCCCGGTATCGACCGCACAGGGCCACGAAACGCTCCATGGACCTCGCCTCGTCCTGGGACTGATACATCCACATCGGGGCGAGCACGCCAAGATTGCCGCTTTTGTCCAAAAAATCCTGGAAGTTCTGACAATTGACCAGAAATTTTTTCCGGATCGGCTCCGGTCCGCCCCGCATCAGCAAACGGGCCTGCTCCTCGACCAGGGTCACCAGCAGGACGCACCGCTCCAGATCGCGGTCCAGGGCGCGCTTGAACTCCGAGTCCGGCCAGGCGATCGCCCGCGCGCCCGCCTCGACCGTCTTGTCAAGAAATTGACGATAGACCGCGCGCTGGACCTGGATCCAGGCCGAGCGGTCGGCGGCGTTCCGGGCCAGGGAGCGCAGATTCATGAAACCATGCTCGTCGCGCTCTCCCCGCCAGACCCGCGCCCCCAGCCCGCTCGGCGCGGTCCACTGCCCGGACCGCGCGAACTCCGCGATCATGCCGCCCACCGCGTCCGGATCGATCCGCTCCCGACAGGCCAGACCATGCGGACAGTGCTGGCCAAACGTGCAGGGATGACAGGTCATGTCCGGCTCCAGGCTGATCGAACCTTCGAGATAGGGCCCGGTGTCAAAGGGTTGGGCCGTGGCCAGAAAAATGGCGACCACTGGCACGCCAAGACCCGCCGCCAAATGCATGGTCCCGGTATCGTTGGTGACCAAAAGCCGCACGCGGGTCAGCACGGCGGCCAGGGTCGGGATGTCGGTCTTGCCGATCATGTCCACGAACGGAAACTCGGCCCCGCGCGCGAATTCCCGCCCAAGCCGAGCCTCCGCGCCCGCGCCCAACAGGACCGGACGCAGTCCCCGCTCCCGCCACAGGACGCGGCCAACGCGCACGAAGGCCTCGACGGGCCAGCGCCGATAGTCCTGACTGGCCCCAAGCTGGAAGGCGACCAAGCCCTGCTCGGAGTCCGGACCGAGCAACTCGTCGGACGCGCGTCGGGCCGCCGCGTCCGGTCGTTTCAAGGCGAAAGGACCGGGGTCGAGACCGGCCACGCGCTGGAAGAGATCAACCAGATTGAAGGGACTGCAGCCGCGATATTTGGACGCGGCTTGCAGGAAAGCGGCCCAGGGCGAGGAATATGCCCCGAAGCCAAAGGCGTCGAGACCAAAGCCGCCGCCCCCGCCCTGACCCAGGGCCTGCCCCAGGAGGCGGGCCGAAAGGGTCGGCGTCAGGTTCAGGACCCGGTCCGGGGCAAGGTCCAGACATTGCCCGGTCCAGGCCCGCATGGCGGCCACGGCCCGGGGCCACTCCTGATCGAGCAGGGCCAGCAGGCGCGCGCCGGGCAGGGGAACGACCGAGTCCAGATCGCGCAGTAAGGTCGTCGCGCCCTGAAATGTATCCAGACAAACCAGGCTGGTCCGCTGGCCGGACGCCTTGAGCCCGCTCAGCACGGGCTGGGTTTGGAGCAAATCTCCGAAGCGGGTCAGATTGATGACCAAGGTGTGCATGGGCGTTCTCCAAACAAAGTCCGCGCCAAACGTCGCCCGCGCGTGGCGGGAATCACGCGGGCGAGCGTCCGACAAAAAAGGGGCCTCGCGCCCCCATTTTCATTCTGAACAAATCCGTATTCCGCCCGGTTCGTTCAAACCGGACCATATTTCCCTCGATTTTGTAGAGCAGCAGCCAATCCGGATCGATATGCTCATCCCGCCCCCCCCAATCACCCTTCAGGGGATGGTCCGCGCAGGATTCGGGCAACTCCGCCTCCGTGATGAGCAACCCCAGCACGGTCTTGAGCTTGTCCATGTCCTTGCCGCGCCGTTGCGCTTGCTTCACGTCGCGCTTGAACTGGCCGGAGTATTCAGGCTGGCGCACGCTTAAATTCCAAGCTGCTGAAACAAATCCTCGGCGTCCTTGGCGCGGAGCACGTCCTCGCCGCGCTCGCTCTTGGCCAGCGTCTCCGCCGTCAGGGCGTTGGGTACACGCATTTCGAACGGTAGGGCCTTTTCCCTGGCGATCTTCGTCAACGCGATGCGCACCACGTCGGACACCGTCAGCCCCATGCCCGCCAAAACCTCGGCGGCCTCGTTTTTCACCGCCTCGTCCACCCTCGCCCGAACAAATGTCGTTGCAGCCATGACAACCTCTCTATTTGTAGCTCAAATAAGCAACGATAACACCTCCGTCAACAGCCCCCGGAGTTCCAGTCGTGAATCTTTGTCCAAAATGTCGGCGGGAAGGGGGGCCGCTCCGGGCGAGGGTTCGAACATGACTACTCCCTGGAATCCAGGATTCGGTTCTTATAGGATTCAAAATGGGACGAGGCGCGGACAGCCGCGCCAATCACGGCGAAAAAGGAAAAAAAGATAAGGCAGATATTGAGCACGAGCCATCTGTCATGGCGGAGATCCCGCCCCAGGACGGCCTGGGCCGGAATGACAAAAAAGAGCCCCAGGGAAATGACTCCGGACACGACAAGGGCGGCCAGCTCGAAAAAGAGCAGATATTTCCCGGACAACAGGGTGAAGAGCACCGCGTTGCGCACCGTCTGCAGAAAGAGCAGCTTCTGCTCCAGTTTGTGCAAATCCTCGGAGGCGTCGCGGATGGCGTCGTGGGCCCGCCGAAATTTGTCCGGAACATAGAGATCCAGCTGACCAACCACTTGCAGTTGCTCGCCGCAATGGTTGAACAAGGTGTTAAAGCGATGCAGCAAGCGGGGAAATGGGAACCACGAGGCTTCGTGCTGGATTTCCAGCAGGCGTTCGTACAGGGCTTTGCGCTTGATGCTCAGTTCCTTGATGTCCTTCTTGACCCTGGCCTGGATCTCGTTGCGGATCATCAATGTTCCCCGGACCAATTTCGCGGTGGAGACATAGTTGCCGACGCCCGCGTGCACGGCCAACCCCTGGATGCGATCGTAAAATCCCTGATAGGCCTCATGGTCCCGCGGCAGCCATTTGCTCAGCAGGTCCGGCAAATGCTCGACCTTGCCGATGACCTCGGCGGCCTGCTCCCGCGCCTCGTTCCAAACGTCCCACAAATCGGCCAGGATCGGGGTCCGCCCGCCCTCCAGCTCCGGGTCCAGCAGCATGACGCTGAAATAGTCGGGATCGTTGTTGATCAAATCGCGCAGCATGCCCTGGGCCTCGGCCAGAAAGCCGGATTTGATCAGGCACACGGCCTGCCGATAGCGGGCCTGTAGAAACCGCGGAGACTCGCGCTGGGCCTTGCCGTACAGCATGACGGCTTCCTGGTGATGCCCCTGCACTTCCTTCAAGCGGGCCAGCAGAAACTGAATATAGGACCGCTGCAACGGGGTATAGGCCAGGGCCTCGGCTTCCTCCCAGTAGGCGACCACCCGTTTCAAGTCCCCGCGCTCCAGGGCCATGAATCCCTGGAGCAGGCGGGGCTGATAATTTTTCTGGGCCTTGAGCACGCATTGATCGACTTGCTGCAAGGCTTGCTCCGTGTTGCCCATGCGCATGGAGTTGAACGCCCCCCAGAGGAGCGCGTCGCCCGCCTCCCTCAAGTCCTCGATCCCGCCCGGCCATTCCTTGCCCTTGGCCCGCCAGACCAGATTCATCATCCGCAACTGACACGCCTGATTGATCTCGAACAGGGCGCCGACGATCGTGGCCTGATCTCCCTTGTCCATGAGCAGACCCGACAAAACCTGCGTCATGTTCGAGGAAAGCTTCTTGCCCAACTCCTGCAGCAGGCCCGGCAACGCGTCCAGGCTGATCTGCCCAAAACGAGTCAGTTGGCTGGCCTTCGGATTGGGGGACTGGAGTCTGCGCGAGGGACACACATCGGCCGAATGAGAGCGGAGCCCGCAGTAGAAGCACGGACCCTCGGATCCGGAAACCAGGGAAGATGGCAAAAAAATATTCAAGCTGCCGTGGCGTTTGGATCCGCCCTCCCCGGAAACCTGAGTTTGGAAAAAATCCGTGATCTTGGTGTGGGACAGGGAAAAACGCGACTCCATGGGGCTCAGGCGGGGGTCCGCGATCTGGAAGATCGTGGCCAGGGGCATGTACAAGGCCCCGGCTTCCAAGGCCTCGAAGACATGCTGCATCCTGCGGGGGAAATCCGGCGTGAAGGCCTGCGGGTCCATTTCCATGATCAGGTATTCGCACGGCCAGACGTGACCATCCTTGCTTCCGGCCAGGGTCATCACGTCCACGATCAAGCGGGCCAGGGTGCGCAGGGAGGAAATCCTCAGCATCAGGACATGGTCCTCGCCATGCTGATACGCGATCTTGTTTTGCGCCAGCATCGGCTCGATCCGGTCGAAAAAGACCCGCCACCCCTTGGCGAAGACCTTGTCCTGTCGCGGGCCGACGGGACGGATCAGCCACAGCCAATTCGTGGTCGCGGACACGCTGAGCTGCTCGCTGGATTCCAGGTCGAACCATTTTCCGGTCAGTCCATCCAGAAGCGGGGTCTGTTTGAAGCCGATACCGGTCATGGCGCGGCCTGTTTCACGCAACTGGGCCGTGACGCGAACCGTCAGACGCTTGGAAAAACCGATCTCCAGCTTGGACAGCTCGGGCTTCACGATCAGGGATCGGTCGAATTTCTCGCCGACGATCAAGCTGCACTCGAACACGGTCACGGCGGCGGAGATGGGATTGAGGCGGGCCCAGCTGTGCAAGCGGGCCAAGCCGATCATGACGGTGGGATCCGGAAAAAACCACAGACACTGGGTGCTGTCCTCCGCCATGGACCATCCGCCCATGTCGGACAAAGTTTGGAAAAAGCTGACCGGAAGCGGTTGCGGATAGCAGATCCAACAGGCGATGCCGTTGCTGACCAGCCGCGAGGAGGAGGTGCGCGGCACCTGGGCCAAAAGCGTTGCGAGAGAATTCATCGGGTTCCCCGTTTCGTGGACTCAAGGCGGGAAGCGGCCCGCCCGCGTCGCCCCGGCCAACATGACACGGCCGCCCCCCCGAACGCAACCGAGGAATGATCCGATCATGGCTTGACGCGACAGGGCCCATTTCCTAGTCATCAGCCTTCGGCAAACCATCAATCCCTTCAAGGAAGTCCGCATGTTTGCTTCATTCTTCCCGCCCGAGCGGATGCGCCTGCTGCACCGCCTCGTGGACTTGGCCCTGGAGGAGGACGGCCGCGACCTGACCTCCGAAGCCGTATTCCCACCCACGTCCATCCTGCACGCCTCCATCCTGGCCAAGGACGACACCATCGTGGTCGGCCTGCCCCTTATCGCCATCATTCTTGAACGCATGAACGTTTTGAACTCCTGTTCGGTCACCCTGCTGGCCGAGGACGGCGACGACGTGGACAAAGGACGGGAGGTGGCCCGCATTGTCGGTCCGGCTCCGGCCCTTCTGAAGGCCGAACGGGTCATCATGAATTTCATCTGCCGCCTGTCCGGCGTGGCCAACATCACCCATCGCTTCGTCGAGGCCGTGGCCGGCACGGGCGTGCGCGTCCTGGACACGCGCAAGACCCTGCCCGGACACCGCTATCTGGAGAAATACGCCGTGCGCATGGGCGGCGGACACAACCACCGCGCCAACCTCGAAGAAATGC
>CAYLNA010000083.1:0-7852 GCA_964384665.1 uncultured Desulfovibrionaceae bacterium
AATCGGAAATGCCATGAACGTGTCCGGGCGCAGTGCGAGCTTTTCGGAGTCAACGAGGCGGAGTTGCGCTGCCTGCGGCTGTTCGAGAACCAGCGCTACCTGACGTCCACGACCTTGGCGGCCGGGTTGGGCGTGGCCAAGAGCCGGGTGACCAGGATCATCGACGGTTTGGTCGGCAAGGGCTTGTTGCAGCGCCTGCCCGATCCGGGCGATTCGCGGGTGGTGCTGCTCAGTCTGACCCCGCTGGGCCAGGACAAGTGGGCCATGGCCCAGGCCCATGTCGCCGCCGTCAACGCCGCCATTCTGGCCAGGCTTTCGGAGGCGCAGCGCGTGGACCTTCTGGCCATGCTGGCCATGCTCAAGGCGGCCATGGAAGCGGTTTCGGCCACGGACCTGGGGTGATTGCCCGGACGGATCGACGAACCTGTTTACAAACACTGACCCCGGTTCTCCGGGATAATGGAGGAACGCCATGACGGATAAGCAGGATGTACAGGCCCAGCTGGATGCGCTGCGCAAGGAGCTGAACGCGGTCAAGTCGACCGGAGGCGAGGACAAGCTGTCCCTGGTTCTGTTCAGCGGGGATTTGGACAAGGCCCTGGCCGCGTTCATCATCGCCACGGGTTCGGTGGCCATGGGCATGGACGCAGTTATTTTCCTGACCTTTTGGGGCACGCCATTGTTCCGCAAACCGGACAAGGTCGTGGCTGGCAAGGACCTCATGGGCAAGATGTTCGGCTGGATGCTGCCCAAGGGCGCGCAGAAGGCCGCGCTGTCCAAGATGAACATGGGCGGCATGGGCACGGTCATGCTCAAGGACTTGATGCGCAAGAAAAACGTGGCTTCCTTGGAGCAGATGATCGACATGGCCGGCCAACTCGGGGTCAAGGTCTATATCTGCGAGATGTCCATGGATCTGATGGGGTTCAAGCGGGAAGAGATGATCGACTACCCGGATCTGAAATACGCGGGCGTGGCCACCTTCCTGGCCGAGGCCAAGAACAGCAAGGTGCAACTTTTCATTTAACGCAACGTCGCGACGCGCAAGGAGAGCGAACATGAGTGATATCAAGGTGGAAAAGAAGATCGATTTGAGCGGATTGCCCTGTCCCATGCCGATGGTGAAGATCAGCAAGGAGATCAAGACCATCGAAGTCGGGCAGATTCTGGAGGCCAAGACCACGGACCCCGGCGCCCTGTCTGATTTTCCGGCCTGGGCCCAGTCCAGCGGCAACGAGATCGTCAAGGTGGAGGAGTCAGCCGACGGCGCGACATTCTACGTCAAGCGCACGGCGTGACCGGATGCCGGATCGGGGCTGGGCCTTGATCCGGCTTTTTCGTGGCGCGCGGTTCGTCGCACGTGGCGTTCCGCGCGGTTTCCAAGGAGGTTGCGATGGAAGCGTTGACCTATTTCGTGCTCGCGCCCATGGTCTATGCTGCCTTTCTGGTCTTTGTTTGCGGCGTGATCTGGCGGGTGGGCGGGATCTTGCGGCGTCCGTCCTTCGCCCCGACCCTCAAGCTCTATCCGGAACGCGAGCCGGCCTGGCTGCACGCGCTGGGCGATGCCTTCCTCATGCCCATGGTGCGCCGCCACAATCCCGTTCTCTGGATTTTTCTGATGGCCTTGCATGTTTGCCTGCTGCTGCTCGTGCTCGGGCATCTGGAACTGTTCGCGGACATGGCCTGGCTGCAGGTCTGGCCGCACGACATATTTCTTGGCGCGGGTTTTGTCGGCGTGATCGGGTTTGTCTGCCTGTTGTTTCTGCTCTTCCGGCGTTTCGCGCCTCCGGCCAAGGATCTGTCCGTGCCCGAGGATTATTTCCTGCTCATCGCGCTGCTTCTCGCCGTCGTGTTCGGAGCGGAGATGCATCTGGCCCGGCGGCTCTATTTCTTCGACTCCATGGGCGTGGCCGAGTACCGCGAATATCTGATGAGCCTGGTCCGCTTTGAGCCGTCCATCGAGTCCGTGAGCGGGTCCGGGCACAGCTTCATGCTGGTGCTGCACGTGTTGTTCGCCAACCTGTTCATCATGTTTTTCCCCTTTTCCAAGATGATGCACAGCATCCTGAGCATCCCAGCCAACATGCTGCGCCGGAGGTAATCATGGACGAATCCACGCGCGCCAAACTCCTGACCCTGTTCGAGAGCAAGCTGACCCGCTCCATGGAGATCTACCTGGAAACCTGCTCCCGGTGCGGCGTGTGCACGCCGGCCTGCCATGCGTATGCGTCCATGCCGCTGCCGCGCTATTCCCCGGCCCACCGGGCGGAAGTGGTCCGGCGCATTTACAAGAAATATTTCACGCTGCCCGGCCGTGTTCTGGCCGGCCTGGGGCAGGCCAAGGCGTTGGACGACACGGCCATCGAAGAGCTGAAGGAAGCCGCCTACACCTGCACGGGCTGTCGGCGGTGCATGGCCTATTGCCCGTTCGGCATCGACACGCAGCAGATCGTGTCCATCGCCAAGCTGCTTCTGATCGGCGCCGGCGCCGAGCCCGAAACCCTGACCATGCTGGCGGACATGTCCGTGTCCAAGGGCCAGAACGTGGACGCGATCAAACCGCGCTTTTTGGACGGCATCAAGCGTCTGGAAGCCAAGGTGCTGGAGAAGTGGAAGAGCGAATCCGCGCACCCCATCCCGACGGAAGTGGAAGGCGCGGACATGCTCTATGTGGCCCTGGCCGGAGCGCACTCCATTGTGCCCGCGGCGGCGGTGTTCAACGCCGCCGGCCAGAGCTGGACGCTGAGTTTCTTCGAGGCCGTCAATTTCGGCGCGTTCGTCGGCGACCCGACCAAGACCAAGCTCATCCTGGACCGCATCGTGCACGAGGCGCTGCGCCTCAAGGTCAAGGAAGTCGTCATCTGCGAGTGCGGCACGGCCTATCGGGTCATGAAGCAGCTTTCCGGGATGCAGCCGTTCACGGTATCCTCCATCACCGAGGTCCACGCCCGCTACTTGCGCGAGGGGCGGATCGCGGTCCGGGAGAAGGCCATCACGCGGCCGGTCCTGTATCACGATCCCTGCCAGATCGCCCGCAACGGCGGGGTCATGGACGAGCCGCGCTCTATCTTGCGGCGGCTCTGCGCCGACTACCGGGAAATATCCCCCGAACCCGGCATGAACTGGTGTTGCGGCGGCGGTGGGGGACTGGTGGCTCTGGGGGACGAAACATTCGACTTCCGCATGAAGTCGTCCAAGATCAAGGCGGAGCAGATCGTGAAATTCGGGCGCGTCGGTCCGGATGACGGGGCCATCCTGGTCACGGCCTGCGAGAACTGCCACACGCAGCTTGGTGACATCAACACGCATTACAAACTGGGTCTGGATGTCCAGTTTCTGTCGTCCATGGTGGCCGACGCACTGGTGGGATAACCGTGAAAACACTCTAGCACGAGGGGGCGTCTATGTTGGGTCGCGGAGTATTGCGTGGTCTTGTTTCATCCTTGCTGGTCGTGGGGCTGTCGTGTGGGGCGGCGTTGGCCACGAACGGCATGGAACTCGTCGGCGTCGGCGCGGTGCAGCGGGCCATGGGCGGCGCGGGCTCGGCGCTACCGCTTGATTCCTTTGTCATTACTCTGAACCCGGCGGCCATGAGCGAATTGCCGGCCATGTTCGATGTCAGCGTGACGTACTTCGACCCATCCACGGAATACGAGGCCACCCATGTCAATCACCCCGCCCTAGGCCCTCTGGCCGGCACCACGGTCGAGAAATCCAGTTCCTATCCGTCGTCGTTCATTCCCGCCCTGGGCGTGACCGCGCCGATCACGGATCGCCTGAATCTGGGCCTGGCCGTGTTCGGTTCCGCTGGAATGGGCGTGGACTATGGTTCCGGCGTGTACGGCTCCGGCGTGTATACCAGTTTTGAAATGATGAAGATCGTGCCCGCGCTGTCCTATAAGATCAGCGACACGTTTTCCTTGGGCGTGGCCGTGAATGTGGATCGGGCGGTCATGGGCTACGAGGCGGCCGGGCCGAACCACGAGAAGGACGACAGCCTCGGCTTGGGCTTTCAGGTCGGCGCGTACCTGCGGCCAAACCAGGAATGGTCCCTGTCCTTGGCCTATATCAGCCAGCAATGGTTTGACGATTTCGAGTTCGACACCTCCATGGGCAAGGACACCATGGATCTCGATCTGCCGCAGCAGGTGGTTTTCGGCGTGGGATATCGGCCTTCGGACAGGCTGCGCTTGGCCGCGGACATGAAGTGGATCAACTGGTCCCAGACCATGGGCGCCGGCAAGCCGAGTACGCCGATCAACCATACCGGTCAGTTTTTCGACATGAGCTGGAGTGATCAGCTGGTTTTCGCCCTGGGCGCGGAGTACGACTTGGCGCCCGGAGAGTGGAAGCTTCGGGCCGGATACAACTATGGCAAGGCGCCTCTGGCCGAGGACCGGGGTTTTGAAAACATCGCGTTTCCGGCCCTGGTCGAGCATCACTTCACCGCCGGCGTGGGGTGGTCTCCCATGGAGAATCTGTGGATCAACCTTGGCGCGAAATACGCGCCGAAGGTGACCATTTCCGGTTCGAGCACGGATCAGTTCCTCGACGATTACGAGACCAGCTGTCAGGAATACGCTCTCGACCTGGGCGTTTCCTACACGTTCTGATCCAACGCCTTGTCGTGGGCGCGCCGGGCCTCGACCGGCGCGAAAAGGTGGAGCGGGAATTCCCGCCCCACCTTTTTTATTTCCTTGAATGGGTGCAGGGGGCCCGAGCCCTTGCCCGCCGGAGGCAATTTTCAAGATGCTGCTGCGGCGGCCCGGGCGCTGGCCGCGCATTCATTCTTGCCAAGATCCAGAATTTCTTGCTGTTCGGGCGTCTCCTCGCGCAGGCCGGCGTTGATTTCCCGGATGATGGCGTACTCCGGCGGCTGCGGGCGCATGTTGTCCTTGATGAATGCGTAGAACGCGATTTCGTCGCGCATGGAGAAGATGTCCAGGTTGCGTTTGATGATCGCGTCCAACGTGGCGGCAAAGGCCAGATCCGGCCGAGCCTCGCTCCAGTCCATCCAGTGCGCGGGCAGAACTTGGGTCGTGGGGGGCAGCTTTTTGATGATGTCGGTTAGGGTGTGGAACAGGTGTTTGGACCACGCCTCGGCCTGTCCGCCCAGGTCCGGTCTGCCCACGGACTCGATGAAGATCGTGTCGCCGGAGACCAGGAATTTTCCGTCGATGAGATAGCAGGTGCTGCCCGGCGTGTGCCCAGGGGTATGCAGCGCCTTGATTTCCGGGCCTCCGCCGGAGAAGCGGAAGATTTGGCCGTCCGCGACCGGGGTGAAGGGAAAGGCCGCGCCGCTGAAGTCGGCCGCGTTGCCCAGCATCTCCACCCCAAGATTCTTGGCCAGGGCCGGGCTGCCGGAGATATAGTCCGCCTGCTTGTGGGTCTCGAAGGATTTTACGATCCGGGCGCCGTGCTCGGCCGCGAACTGCTGGAGGAATTCCACATTGCGCGACGGGTCGAAGAGCATCATTTCGCCCTCGAAGAGCAGGCCATAGCCGCACGACGCCTTGCCCGGCCGGCGGAACTGGTACAGCTCGTAGCCGCTGCCGTGCAGGAGCACGGGGGCGAGCAGGTTGCCCCAGGCCTTGATTCCGCCCAGCAGGTGCCCGAGGTCGGCATAGCCGCGCCCTTCCAGAATTTCGGTCACAAATTTGGACGAGCCTTCCTTGGCGCACACCGCGCGGATGGGTTTGCCCTGAGGAACCTTGGCCACGGATTCATCCTCGTGTTCGATGAAATCCATGTAGGGCACGTTGATCATATCCAGGGGACGCGGCCCTTCGATTTTAAACCGTCCGAATTCGGCCGGGTTACGCACGTCGAGCAACAGGAAGTCCTCGTTGCCGGTAATTAGGCGGAACAGTTCGTCCGCGGAGAATCCGTGAACACTCATGGTCGTGCCTCGTCTGGTTGAAGTGGAAGGAATGTGAACTTCACGGAAAAAATACATCAAACCGCCATGTTCTTCCAGAATAAGTTCGAGGATCGACGCCGCGCGGCCGATCATGCTCGTGGCGCGGCGTTGGCGCCGGGAGGGTCGGCTGGGTTTTTTCGTTGCGCCTGTTCCGGCCTCTCGATAATGGGTTGCCCGGACGCGCGGCCCGGACCCCTTGGAAATTTTTCGCGAATTGTCCGGCGGATCGCGCCCTTGGAGACGTTTTCATGACCAAACCGAAACGGGTGACCCTGTTCATCCAATGCATAGTGGATTCCTGTTTCCCGGATGTGGCCGAGGCCATGGTCCGGGTGCTGGAGCGACAAAATCTGGATCTGATCTACCCCCCGGACCAGACCTGCTGTGGCCAGCCGGCCTTCAACGCCGGCTACAGGCAGGAGGCCGCCAAGCTGGCCGCGCATTTTCTGGACGTGTTCGAGGACGCGGACTGCATCGTCTGCCCGTCCGGCTCCTGCGTGAACATGGTCCGGGAGCATTACCGTGAACTGTTCGCGCGTGAGCCCCGGCAGCTGGCCCGGGCCGAGCGTGTCGCGGCCAAGACGTTTGAGTTCACGGAATTTCTGGTCGACGTGCTCGGCGTGACCGATGTCGGCGCGACCTGGAACGGCCAGGTCACCTATCACGAGTCCTGTCACCTGCTGCGTGGTCTGGGCGTGTCGGATCAGCCCAGGGCGCTGCTGGCCAAGGTGCGCGGCCTGGAACTGATCGAGATGGCCCGCGCCGACGAATGCTGCGGCTTCGGCGGGACTTTTTCCGTCAAATATCCGGAAATTTCCGAGGCCCTGCTCGAAACCAAGCTGGTCAACATTCAGGCCACGGGCGCGGGCACGGTGGTCGGGTGCGACATGGGGTGCCTGATGCACATGCAGGGCATGATCAAACGGCGCGGCCTGCCCATCGAGGTCCGGCACATCGCCCAGATCCTGGCCGGGGAGGGCGCATGTTGAACCAAGACCCATCGCGATATCGGGAACTGGCCGCCAAGGCCGTGCACGACGATCAACTTCACGCGGCCCTGGGCAAACTCCGCGACCGTTTCGGCCGCCGCGCGACCACGCTGTACACGGAAATGAGCCCGGACGCCGATCCGCGCGTCCAGGCCAAGAACGTGCGGCGCAAGATCGTCGACAATTTGGATGTGGTTTTGGAAACCCTGGCCGCGCATATCCGGGGCCGGGGCGGCCATGTCCATTTCGCGGCCACGGGCGAGGATGCGGTGGAATATTGCCTGTCCGTGGCCAAGCGCCATCAGGTCCGGCGCGTGGTCAAGGGCAAGTCCATGCTCAGCGAGGAGATCCATCTCAACGCGGCCCTGGAGGCGGCGGGCATCGAGACCGTGGAAACGGACCTGGGCGAGTACATCGTCCAGCTCAAGGGCGAGGCCCCGTCGCACATCATCGCCCCGGCCATTCACTACAGCCGGGAGCAGGTCGGTGAACTCTTCGCCGAAAAGCTCGGCGTGGAGTACACCTCCGACCCGCCGACCCTGACCGCCATGGCCAGGAAAGCCCTGCGCGAGAAGCTGCTCACGGCTGACATGGGCATTTCCGGCGGCAACACGGCCTGCGCCGAGACCGGGCATGTCAGCATCGTCTCCAACGAAGGCAACATCCGCATGACCTCGACCATGCCCAAGGTGCACGTCGTGCTGCTCGGTATCGAGAAGGTCGCGGCCACCCTGGAGGACCACGAGATTCTGCTGCGCATGCTGACCCGCGCCGCCGCCGGGCAAAAGATTTCGACCTATGTCAGTTATGTCGGCGGACCGCGTCTGGCCGATGAGCCCGACGGACCCGAGGAGTTCCATCTGGTCCTGGTCGACAACGGCCGGACCCGCATCCTGGCCGATCCGGATTTCCGCGAGGTCCTGCACTGCGTGCGCTGCGGCGG
>CAYLNA010000084.1:0-7828 GCA_964384665.1 uncultured Desulfovibrionaceae bacterium
CCGTGAACATGGACGTGGCCTTCTGGGCCTCGCGCTACGCGCCCGAGGACAAGGATTATCTGAACTGTCCCCTGTCCGAGGCCGAGTATCTAGCCTTTGTGCGTGCTCTGGTGGCCGGGGACAAGGTTCCGGCCAGAGATTTCGAGAAGGAGATCCATTTCGAGGGCTGCCTGCCCGTCGAGGTCATGGCCGAGCGTGGGGACATGACCCTGGCTTTTGGCCCCCTCAAGCCCGTGGGCTTGGTGGATCCGCGCACCGGACGCCAGCCCTATGCCGTGGTCCAGCTTCGGGCCGAAAATCGGGACAAGACGGCTATGAACTTAGTCGGATTTCAGACCAAGCTGACCTATCCGGAGCAAAAACGCGTCTTCACGATGATTCCGGGCCTGGAAGAGGCCGAGTTCCTGCGTCTGGGCAGCATCCACCGCAACACCTATGTCCAGGCGCCGGAAGTCCTGACCGAGGATTTGCAGCTGAAGTCCCGGCCCAAGACCTATCTGGCCGGACAGATCAGCGGCGTGGAAGGGTATCTGGAGTCGGCGGCCACGGGTTTGTGGCTTGGCCTGGCCCTGGCCGGCAGAATCGGGCTGCCGCCTACGGAAACCGCTCTGGGCGCGCTTCTGGGCCATCTGCGTACCCCGGCCAAACATTTCCAACCGTCCAATGTCCATTTCGGTCTCATGCCCGCCTTGAGCCGCAAGGCGCCCAAGAAGAAGCGCAAGGAACTCTATGCCCAACGCGCCCGCGAGGTCTGGGCGCGTTGGCTGAGCGAACAGCACGTGCTCTAGAGATCGACCGGGGCCAGTCCGAGCAGTTGGCACAGATCCTCGTGCTGGCCTCGTGTAGGCCGGGCCATGAGGATGTTCTGGGTGGACCACCAGTACACGTTCAGTCTGAGCTTGCGGGTGCGGGTGATCAGGCTGAGGAGGGTTTTGTCGGTCTGGGGTAGGTCCGTGGCCAGTTTTGCGCTGAGCGCTTCCACCCGCCGCTCCAGCATGGCGCGGATGTCGGGATTTGTCCCCAGCCATTTTGGAGCGAAGCGGATCAGATCCCCAGGCAAATCGTGTCGGGCCGTGAGCCAGTTCCAGATCAGACCGGGCATGTGCAGGGCCAGACTGGCCTGGGGTTCGTGCTGACCCTCGGCGAAGTCGGTCAGAAACGGGGCCATGGCCACGGCAGCTTGGCAGGACGCGTCCAGAAGGTCGTCCTCTTGGACGCGGGAGGTCCAAAAGGCCTGCTCCGCCAAGTGGCGTGGGTCCGTCGTGGTCGGCCCGCCCGCTGTGTTCACCGTGCCCGCTCCGTCCAGAGGCGTTGTTTCTTCGTCCAGGGTCTGAGTCCAGAAGCCATGCACCACTCCGTCGCCCACGGTCAGCCGCAGGCCCGGCCAGGCGCGTTCGCCGTCGGCCGAGGCAAGGCGGGCCAGGGTCGACAAGGACGGCCGCCGGGACAAAACCTGGGCCCGCCACAGGAAGACCCCATCCCAGTCCTCGTGCTGGTTGGACTGGGCCTCGTGCAGGATGCGTTCGAATCCGGCTTCCACATCCGGCCCGCCCGTGGCCAGGAGCAGGTCCAGGGCGCGGCGGGCGTGGGTCAGGCCGTTTAATGGCTCAATGCGGGCGATGTCGTCGAAGAACCAGGCGCAGCTGGAAAAGCTGGCCAGGGAGCAGCGTTGCATGACCAGGAGGCGGCAGGCCGTGCGCCGGTCCTCGACTCCGAGTCCGGGTCGGCCATGGCGGGCCAGGAAGGCCTCTAGGGTGTCCGATCCGGACAGAACGCGGCCATAGTTGGCCAGGGCTTGGTCGGCGTCGCGGAAAAGAGTCGGTCCGAGCTTGAAATACTGTTCATCAACGTAATATTTCAAATAGTTGAGGCTGCGGCGTAGGGGCCGACGCCAATCTTGAATCCAATCCGGGTGCCCGCCGTCGGAGCAGCCGCAGTGGGTTTTCCATCGTTCCAGGCCGTGCACGCAACTCCAGGACGAATTTTCCCGGATCAGGACCTCGTCCGTGACCGGATGGGCCGCCAGATAGGCGGCGTAGTTGGTCGGCTGGATGCCGTCGCGACTCTGCCGGGCCTGGTCGATGACATAGGCCAGGGCCATTTCCCCGAATTTAAAATGATGGCCATAAGATTCCCCGTCCGTGGCGATGTGGCGCAGTCCCGCGCCAAAGCCGCCGCCGAGGCGGGCCCAGAATTGCTCACCGTTTTCCAGCAGGCGTTCGAAGGCCACGGCTCTGGAGGTGGGGCCGTCGTAGAAAAAGACGCTGATGCTCTTGCCTTGGGGTAGCCGGACCAGATAGGGCCGCGTGGTGTCGAGGCTGTCCTCGGTCACGGACTGGAAGGTTTCGCCGCCGCTGCCACGCACGGCCTTGGCTTGGCGCGGGGCCAGGATGGTGAAGCCGACGCCGGCTTCGGCCAGGGCGGAGAGGGTCGGCAGGTCCACGGCGGTCTCGGCCAGCCACATGCCCTCGGGCGCGCGGCCAAAGCGGGCCGTGAAGTCCTGAACGGCCCAGCCGACCTCCAGGCTTCGGTCCAGATCGGTGGCCAGGGGCATGATGGCGTGATGGTAGACCTGGGCCAGGGCGTTGCCGTGTCCGAGCCGGGCCAGGCTCTGCCGGTCCGCGTCCAGGATGCGGGCGTATGTTTCCGGCGCGCGCGCTTCCATCCAGCGCAGCAGGGTCGGCCCGAAATTGAAGCTCATCCAGGCGTAGCAGTTGACCAGGTCCGCGATCATGCCCGAGGCGTCGAGGCGGCGGGCAAAGGCCAGGGGCGTGTAGCACTCCGTGGTGATGCGCGCGTTCCAGTCGTGTTCCGGCGCGGCGCTGCCCTCGGGCAGGACGTCCTCGAGCCAGGGGTCGAAACGGGGCGGCTGATAGAAATGACCGTGGATGCACAGATATTTGCTCATGATGGACTCCGGCTGCCTGAATGTGTCGAGGGTCCAAACCTATAAACGAAAGGATCATGCCGTCAAAGCGGGAATCCGCGGGCGGCGAAGGAGGATACCTTGGGATTCATGTCTGCCAGCGTGGGACTGACCCGCTACCGCATCGTCGAGGAAGAGATCCCGCAATCCCTGTGGGCCGAGGTCGAGGAGCGGCTCAAGCGCAACGCGTTCCGCGACATAGACGCCAGCGCCGAGGAACGCAGTTTCGGCTGGGTTTCCTTCGACAACATGCTGGACCCGGATTTCGATCTCTGTCCGCCGGAAATGGGGGCTTATTTGACCTTCACCCTGCGCCTGGACACCCGGCGCGTGCCGCCGGCGGTGCTGAAGAAACATGTCGCCGTGGCTCTGAACGAGGCCATGCGGGCCATGCGCGAACAGGGCAAGAAGTTTCTGACCAAGGAGCAGAAGGCCGAGATCCGCGATCAGGTCGAATTGCGCCTGCGGGCCAGGAGCCTGCCCATTCCGGCCTGCTTCGACGTGGTCTGGGATACGAACCGCCAGATCGTCTACATCGCCTCGACCCAATCCAAGCTGACCGAACTCTTCGAGGAATTCTTCACCCAGACTTTCGGCCTGCATTTGGAGCCCTTGACCGCGTATTTCGCGGCCCTGGGGCGTCTTGGCCTTGAGCGAAAGGCGGCCCTGGATGAATTCGAACCGACGGTTTTCGCCGTGGGAGGGGAATGATGGATATCGATTTGGAGCGCGCCGAAACCATCGGCCTAGCCCTGGGCCAGGAGTTTCTGACCTGGGTCTGGTTCGCCAGCGAATACAACAATAACGGATTGTTCCGGACTGCGGACGGCGAGGCCTTTTCCGTGGCCGTGGAACAGAAGGTCTCGGTCCAGGGTGGTGAAGGTGAGGCCAGGGAAACCGCCGTGTGCAGCGGGCCCATGGCCGAACTGCGTGAGGCCAGGGCCGGTTTGCGGACCGGGAAGAAGGTCAACAAGGCCAAGCTGCGCATTGAGCGGGACGAAGTGTCCTGGCAGGTTCTTTTGGATGCGGCCAACTTTACCTTGCAGGGCCTGAAGACCCCCAAGGTGGACACCAGCCTGGACGAGGGCGAGGACCCGGACGCGCGCATTCTGGAAAAAATCTACCTTATTGAGAAGGTCGCCCATTATGTGGACACGGTCTTCGCCCGTTTCCTGGATGTGCGCTTTGGTCCGGATTGGCCTCGGGAAGTGGAGCACATGCGGGCCTGGATGCAGGCTTAGGCGAGGTAGCCCTGCAAGGCTTGGTAGCTGTTCAGGTCGGCGTCGGCGAAGCACGCGCCGACCTGATATCCGTCCATGCCCCGCTGGATGCGTCTGGTCTGGCATTGGATGGAGATGGGTCTGTCCTGGCGGGGCAGGGCGAAAATGACCTCGAACTTTTTCAGCCGCTCGTTGAGGCAGGCATCGCTCAGGTCGTCCTGGGGGACCGTGATGCTGATGCCGCCCAAGGACAGATCGGTGATTTTGCTGGAATGGAACAGATTCTGCCTTCCGTTCCGGCCGCAGATGATGGCCGGGATGGTCTCGTGTTGACGAGGAAAGCGGCGTCGATCCCGGCTTGGGCTGCTCTGGGTGTTCTGGGATTCTAGGTAGTCGTGCAGGATCTCGTCGATCAAGCCCGAGAGCGAGGTTTTGTTGGCTTCCGCCAGACGCTTCAGGGATGCGTTGAGTTCCGCCGTGGTCCGAAAACTGATCATAATGCCTTTCGACATGAAACCTCCTTGTCCGGGAATGCCCGAAGTGTCGGACATTAAGGAAAAATCATGCCGGCTCGGAAAAATTTTCGAATTTTAAGAGTTTATCCAAAAGAACAGCTTCGCGTCCTCGGGACCACGGAGTCTTTGTCTGACCATTTGTCCGGAAAAGTCGGATTTTTTGTCCTACGGTCGACTTTTGTCAGACAGCTCACGTCCATCTCACCATCTTGACGCATGCCAATTTCCCGGTCCACAAGGCCCGACATCACCCGGAGGGTTCGTCATGTCCAAACTGTCTCGATATCTGCTCCTGTCCTTCCTGTTTTTGTCCGCTCTGTTCCTGTCCGCCGAGGTCTGGATGCAGGCCGCGCGGCATACCTCCTTCTGCACCACCTCGGCTTGCGACGTGGTCGGTGAGTACATCCGCTTCGGCGAAGGCAATCTGATCAAGATTGGGGCCGTGTTTTTCTGGGCGCTGTGGGCCCTGGTCTTTTTCGCCGGCCGCTACGGGAAACCATGGCTGTGGGGCCCGGCGGCCTTCATCCTGTGCGGAGCCCTGGCCTTTGACGGCGCGCTGTTGGGCTTTCAGTTCATCGGGCTGAAGGAAAAATGCGCTCTGTGCATTGTGGTTGCGGCCATTCTTTTCACGGGGCTGTTGCTTTTTTCCTGGGTGCGGCGTTCGTGGCTGACTGTCTGTATCGGCATCGCGGTCTGGTGCGGCGGGTTCGCGGCCAATGCGGTGCTGGACCTGAACGTGGTTCCGCCGGCCATCCTGGACACGGCCTTTCTGAGTCACGGCGAAAACAACGGGTCGGGCCCGCAGCATGTGCTCTTTTTCAGCCTGCATTGCGACCATTGCTCCAAGGTTTTGGCCAACCTGTCCATCAACGCCCAGACCCTGCCCGGCAAATGGCACCTGACCTGTACGGACAACAAGGAGGATGACTTCTTCCGCCTGGCCTCGGTCCTGACCTCCAACGCGACCGCGAGCAATCCCTTTCTGGAAGTCCTGCGTCAGGAAAGTCTGGAGACGGTGCCGCCTGTGCCTGTGTCCGAGGATCTGCGCCAGACCGTGCGCACGGCCCGGGCCTATTTCAAGATGAAGGGGTTTCAGGGCATTCCGGTGCTGGTGGTGCTGGAGCGTCCGGGATGGGAAATGGTTCTGCGTGGGGAAGGCAATATCATGGACTATTTGCGCATCCGGGGCTTTCTGAAGCGCGAACTCAATTTCCCCGCCCCAGCTCCCCAGGCCGCGGACAACGGCACCGCCGTTCATGAATGATCTCATGCATGCCGAACAACAGAGATAGGCATAATTTTGCAATGTTTCGCTATTGTTTCACGCACATTGTGTAACGCTGTTTTCGGATAGTGTAAGACACGCGCCAGGATCGATTATCTATTGCTCGCACAAAGAAATTCATGCTATGCCGCCAGAAACTTTTTCAAGGAGGCTCTCATGAAGACTGTGTTTTTGAGGATGATTCTGACCGGACTGGTCTGCGTGTTCGCATTGGCGCTGCCCCTTGGCGCGTTGGCTGCGGATGCGGTCAACATCAATACTGCCACGGCGGAACAGTTGATCGCGTTGCCAGGGATCGGGCCAGCCATTGCGGCCAAGATCGTGGAGCATCGCGCCGCCCATCCCTTTACCGCCATCGAACAGATCATGGATGTGAAGGGCATTGGCCAAGCCAAATACGAGGCCATCAAGGATCGGATCATCGTGGAGGACGCCGCGCCAAAGGCCGAGGAAAAATCCGCGCCGAAGAAAGAATAGAAGCGTCCGTCGCGACATCCCGCACGACAAATCCCCGCCCATAAGGCGGGGATTTGTCGTTGTAGGCAGCCGTGTAGTCCGGGCTAGGCGCGGTTTTCTTCCGCCTGGCCACACTCCTTTTCCCAGGCTTTCTGCTCGCCCTTGGTATCGGGCCAGTTCAGGTTATCCTGAAAGCCATGCGGGTCGGACGGATGGACCGCGACCATCCGCTCCACGCCGTCCTGGCTTACGGACACGTCCACCTCTCCGCCATGCCGCCTGGCCTTGGGCGAAAACGAGGCCAGGCAGGCGGCTGCTTCGCGCACGATCGCCGCGTCCCAGTCTTGCCCCGGCACGGGCCGCCCCACAGCATGCGGACCGGGAAAGGAGCGCAGCACGAAGACCATATCCTCGGGCCGGGCCAGGGCCAGCAGGCGTTCGTTGTCTCTGTGTTCTCGGCCCATGGCCAGCCAGTGTCCGCTGGGCTGGGCGTCTTCGCCCCGTCGCCAGAGCTGGCGGCCGACATTGGCCAGATCGAAATGCCCGGCCAGGGGGCGGGGGAATGTGCGCAGAATGGGCCAATACCGCCGGGCCGATTCGCGTTCGCCCAACCGGCAGCCTCCGGCCTGGGGCGGGATCTTGGTCACGCCCAGGGTTCTGGCTAGGCGGAACTGGCCCTGCCTGCCGCGCCCGCACAAGGATTCCAAAGCGGTGCGGTCGACCAGGCCCGATTCCTCCATGGGCGTGGCCGGCAGCAATCCGGCGCTCAAGGGCCGGAGCAGCACGTCGCGCACGCCGGCTTCGTTGCGGATGATATTCAGGGTGTCGGCCCGCTGGGACATGGGTCGCTGCCCCAGGACCTCGCCGGAGATGATGTATTTGGCACCGTATGCGGGGAGCAGGGCCTTGGCTTTTTTGAGCATGAGGATCTTGCAGTCCACGCAGGGATTGAGCACCTTGCCGAAGCCATGAGGCGGAAACGCGGCCATGAGGTCCACGAAATCCTGGCCGATATCGATGCATTCGATGGGCAGGCCGTATTCGCGGGCCCACTCGGCCGCGCGTTCGGGCCGGCCGAAAAAAGGACTGACAAAATGCAGGCCCAGCACCGAATGGCCAAGGCTGCGCATCAACCTGGCGGCTAGGATGCTGTCCAGGCCGCCGGAAAAGAGGGACAGAGCGTCAAACGTGTTCATGCTCCGGGCTGCTAGCCAAAGCCGGGAAGCGGGGCAAGCAGAAAACCATGCCGGGGAGGTATGGTTTTGGGAAGGTCAGTCGCCCAACTCCAGCGGGAGTAGGGCCGCGCCTTCGGTCGAGGGCAGTTCCTGCACGTCCTTGAGCCTGCGGCCCACGGCGCGGGAGCGGACCTGGGCCTTTTCGATGGTTTCCGAGGCCTGGTGCAGCTTTTTCTGGACCGCGTCGAGCA
>CAYLNA010000085.1:0-7801 GCA_964384665.1 uncultured Desulfovibrionaceae bacterium
TGATGAGCACGTTGATGGTGGTCGGCGCGATGCGCCGGACCAGATCGAACACGGCCCGCATCTGCGCGCTCTGGCCGATGATGTCTCCGTACTGGCGGCTGATCTGACCCTTGAGCCAGGCGTTTTCCTCCTTGAGCCGGGCGGTCTCCAGGGTCCGCTCCACGGTGAAGAGCAGGTCGTCCAGCTCGAAGGGCTTGGTGATGTAGTCCTTGGCCCCGTATTTGATGGCCGTGATGGCGCTCTTGGCGTCGGCGTAGGCCGTGACCATGAGCACCGGGACCTCGGTCCAGGTCTCGCGGATGCGCACGAGCAGGTCGATGCCGCTTTCCTGACCCAGGCGCAGGTCGAGCAGGATCAGGGCGATGGCCTCCCTCTGCAGCACGGCCAGGGCCGTGGCCGAGTCCGGGGCCGCCCACGCGGTATGACCTTTCTTGACCAGGGCGATTTCCAGGACCTCGCGCAGGCTCAGGTCGTCGTCAACGATGAGAATATTGGCCATGGGGTGTTCCGTTCAATGCATGCGGACAGTCATGCCTCCAGTTGCGAGAAAATCATTTCGCCATTCAGGAAATGCGCCATGACCCGGCCCGGAAGCTCCTTGCCCAGGCAGGGCGTGTTCTTGCCCTTGGAGCACAGGGCCTCGGCCGTGACCATCCAGGCCAGGTCCGGATCGAAGAGGATGAAGTCGGCCGGATCGCCGGACTGAAAGGCGTTGCGCGGCAGGGCGAAAATCTCGGCCGTTTTCCAGCACCACAGGCGGGCGATGTCCGCGAAGTCCAGCTCGCCGCCGCGCACCAGTTCATAGGTCAGGGACAGGGCCGTATCCAGGCCGGAAATGCCGTTGGGCGCTTCGTCGAAGGGAACTTCCTTCTCGTGGGCCGCGTGCGGGGCGTGGTCCGTGACCAGGATGTCGATGACGCCCTGTCGCGCGGCCTGGCGCAGGGCCAGGACGTCGTCGCGGGTGCGCAGGGGGGGATTGACGCGGGCGTTGGTGTCGTAGCCCTCGACCCAGGTTTCGTCCCAGAGCAGGTAGTGCGGGCAGGTCTCGGCCGTGACCGGAATGCCCTTGGCCTTGGCCATGGCGATGAGTTCGACCGATTCCCGGCAGCTGATGTGGGCCAGATGAACGGGAATGTTCAGGTAGGATGCCAGGAGGATGTCCCGCGCGACCTGCATGGCCTCGGACGCGGACGGAATGCCCTTCAGGCCGAGGCGGCCCGAGATCAGCCCCTCGTTCATGACGCCGCCCGCGCCGAGCCAGGGGTCCTCGCAGTGGTCGATGACCTTGAGGCCGAAATCCGCGCCGTATTCCATGCCGCGCCGGAAAAGTTCGCTGTTTTCCACGGGCCGGCCGTCGTTGGACAGGGCCACGCATCCGGCCTGGGCCAGCTCGCCGGCCGGAGCCAACTCCTTGCCCAGGAGACCGACGGTCAGGGCGCCCACGGGTCGCACCCACGGGCCATGGGGATAGGCCAGGGCGGCCTTGCGCAGCATGAACTCGGTCACGGAGGCGCGGTCATTGACCGGATTGGTGTTGGCCATGGCCATGACCTGCCCGAATCCGCCGTGCAGGGCGGCGGTCAGGCCGGAGGCGATGTCCTCCTTGTATTCCTGGCCCGGCTCGCGCAGGTGGACGTGGGCGTCGATCAGACTGGGCAGCAGATGCAGGCCTCGCCCCTCGATGGAGCGGACCCCTTCGGGCGCGGCCGTTCCGGCCTCGGCCAATTCCAGAATCCGACCCTCGGCCAGGAGAAGGTCGCACGCGCGGTCCCGCCACTGCACGTCGCGGATGATCATGTCACATGTCGCCATTGAAGTTCCCCTATGCCGTGACCCGGGAGCGGGTCAGGAAAAGATGAAGAAGGGTCATGCGCACGGCCACGCCGGCGCCGACCTGATCGAGAATCAGGCTCGCGCCGGAATCGGCCAGCTCGGAAGCGATTTCCAGGCCCCGGTTCATGGGACCGGGGTGCATGATCTTGACGTCCGGCGAGGCCTCCCGCAGGTGCCGGGCGCTCAGGCCATACGCGCCGGCGTATTCGCGCAGATCCGGGAGCAGGCCGGCCTGTTGCCGTTCCAGCTGCAGACGCAGACAGATGACCGCGTCCGCGCCCACGCAGGCCGTGGCCACGTCGGTAAAAATTTCCACCGGCCAGGATCCGGCGCCAGCCGGCAGCAGCGTGCGCGGGGCGCAGAGCCGGACCCGCGCGCCGAGCATGGTCAGAAGCTGTACGTCGGAGCGGGCCACGCGACTGTGGGCGATGTCGCCGAGGATGGTGACCGTCTTGCCCTCGAACGTGTCCCAGACCCGGCTCAGGGTGAAGCCGTCGAGCAGGGCCTGGGTGGGATGGGCGTGCCAGCCGTCGCCGGCGTTGATGATGGAACAGTCCAGGCGTTCGGCCAGAAAGGCGGCGGCCCCGCTCTGCCAGTGGCGGATGACGATGGCGTCGGGGTTCATGGCCTGCAGGGTCAGGGCCGTGTCCTTGAGGCTTTCGCCTTTCTGCAGCGAGCTGCCGGACTTGGCCAGACTGAAGGTGTCGGCCGAGAGGCGCTTGCCGGCCATGTCAAAGGAGGTCTTGGTCCGGGTCGAGGCCTCGGCGAAAAAAAGAACCACGCTCTTGCCCTTGAGGATGGGCACCTTCTTGATGGGCCGCTGGTTCACTTCCGCGAAGCGGGCCGCCGTCGCGAAAACGTGCCCGATTTCCTCGCGGTTCAGCTGCGATATATCCAGAAGATCCTTGTGTCGCCAATTCATGCGCCCGTCTCCTCGCGCCCCGGCAGGGCTCTATCGTGGCCAAAAAAAAAGGACCCGGCTTTTGGCCCGACCCCTTGTACCGCAGCTTGTGCTGTCCGTCGATCACATTTCATGGGCGGCATTCCTACACGACACGAATTCAAACGTCCAGCCCGCCCCGCCGCGACAAAAAAAGCGCGACCCCGAGAGGCCGCGCCCGTGTTCGTATTTCGGCGGGTCAGTTCCGTTCGTCCGTGTTGTCTTCCTTCTCGTCTTCCCCGTCGTCCTCGGTTGGGCCGTCGTCCAGCTCGTCCTCGTCGAGGTCGGTGTCGTCCAGCTCCGGCTCGATCGGCGGCGCTGGGGGCGCGGCGGTTTCGGTGGTGTCGGCGGGCACGTGATCGAAGCAGATCACGGTCTGGTCATCCTCCAGTCGGACCAGGCGCACGCCCTGGGCCGCCCGGCCGACCAGGCTGATGCTCCCGATGCCGATGCGGATGATCTTGCTGCCCGAGGTCAGGAGGATCAGCTCGTCCGTGGGCTCGACCATCATGGCCCCGACGACCTTGCCGGTCTTGGGGGTGATGCGCATGTTGATGATGCCCTTGCCGCCGCGCGACTGGGCCCGGAAATGCTCGACCTGGGTCCGCTTGCCGTAGCCGTTCTCGGCCACGGTCAACAGTTCCTGCTTGTCGTCCTGGGCGATGACCACGCCGGTCACGACCTGATCGCCCTTGCGCAGGGCGATGCCCTTCACGCCCGTGGCCTGACGGCCCATGGCCCGGACATCGGAGCAGGCGAAGCGGATGGAATAGCCGTCCGCCGTGACCAGGACCATCTCGTCGCTTTCCTCGACCTCGCGCACGCCGATGAGTTCGTCGTCGTCGCGCATGCCCAGGGCGATGAGCCCGGCCGTGCGGATGTTGCGGTACAGCTCGATGGAGCTGCGTTTGACCACGCCCTGGCGGGTGAAGAAGAAATAGTATTTCTCGTGATCCAGGTCGCGACAGGTCATGGCCGCGGCGATGTACTCGTTGCCATCCAGGGGCAGCAGGTTGGCAACGTGCTTGCCCCGGGCCGTGCGCCCGCCCTCGGGAATCTGGTGGACTTTGATCTGGTACATGCGCCCCTTGTTGGTGAACAGGTTCATGTACTGATGGTTGGAGGTGGTCAGGATGGAGGTGATGAAATCCTCGTCCGCGACCATGACCCCGGTGATGCCCGTGCCGCCCCGGCGCTGCTGGCGGTAGTTGTCCAGGCTCGTGCGTTTCAGGTAGCCGTTGCGGGACAGGGTGATGACCACGGGTTCGTCGGGGATGATGTCCTCGATGTCGATGCTGTCCGGATCATGGGCCAGGAGTTCGGACTTGCGCGGGGTGGCGAAATTCTCGCGCAGCTCCTCCAGTTCCTGGCGGATGACGGACTTGAGCACGTCCTGGTTCTCGATGATGCTGGTCAGGTATTCGATCTGCTTGAGCAGTTCCGCGTATTCTTCCAGCAGTTTTTCCCGCTCCAGATTGGTCAGGCGCTGCAGGCGCATGTCGAGGATGGCCTGGGCCTGGATCTCGGACAGGCCGAAGCGCTCGCGCAGCCGCTCCTTGGCTTCCTGCGGCGTCCTGGAGGCGCGGATGATGCCGACCACCTCGTCGATGAAATCCAGCGCGATGCGCAGACCTTCGAGAATGTGCGCGCGGTGCTGGGCCTTTTTGAGGTCGAAGCGGGAACGGCGGATGACCACCTCGCGGCGGTAGTCCAGGAAATACTCCAGGACCTGCTTCAGGTTCAGGAGCTGGGGCCGGTTGTTGACCACGGCCATCATGTTGATGCCGAAGCTGGTCTCCAGCGACGTGTACTTGAAGAGCTGATTGATGATGACGTCCGAGAACACGCCCTTCTTCAGGTCCATGACGATGCGGATGCCCTTCATGTCCGATTCGTCGCGCAGGTCGGAAATGCCCTCGATCTTGCGTTCGTTGACCAGGGCCGCGATTTTTTCGACCAGGGTCGATTTGTTCAGGGCGTAGGGGATCTCCTTGACGACGATGGACTCCAGGTCGCCCTTGCGCTTTTCGATCACGATCCGGGAGCGGATGCGCACGGACCCGCGTCCGGTGCGGTAGGCCTCGCGGATGCCGGCCCGGCCGTAGAGCAGGGCGCCGGTGGGGAAATCCGGCGCCTTGATGTCCTGCATCAGGTCGTCGATGGACAGGTGCGGGTCGTCCAGGAGGCGCAGGGTGCCGCTGACCACCTCGCCCAAGTTGTGGGGCGGAATGTTGGTGGCCATGCCGACCGCGATGCCCGAGGAGCCATTGACGAGCAGATTCGGGACCTTGGTCGGGAGGACGGACGGCTCCTGCAGGGAGTTGTCGTAGTTGGGCCGAAATTCCACCGTGTCCTTTTCGATGTCGGCCAGAAAGGACGCGGTCAGCTTGGACATGCGCACTTCGGTGTAGCGCATGGCCGCCGCGGCGTCGCCGTCGATGGAGCCGAAGTTGCCCTGGCCGTCCACCAGGGGGTCGCGCATGGAGAATTCCTGGGCCATGCGCACGAGCGCGTCATAGACGGCCGAGTCGCCGTGGGGGTGGTACTTGCCGATGACGTCGCCGACCACGCGGGCGGACTTCTTGTAGGCCCGGTTGTAGGTGTTGCCCAGCTCGTGCATGGCGAAGAGGATGCGCCGGTGCACGGGCTTGAGTCCGTCGCGCACGTCCGGGATGGCCCGGCCGATGATGACGCTCAGGGAATATTCCAGATAGGATTTCTGCAGTTCTTTTTCGATGCTGATGTCGGAGTTGGACACATCCACCTCAATGCGATGTAAAATCTATGGAAGGGCTAGATGTCGAGGTCGGTCACGGCCAGGGCGTTGCGTTCGATGAACTCGCGCCGGGGCTCGACCTTGTCGCCCATGAGTTTGGTGAACAGATCGTCGGCCTCGACCGCGTCCTCGATGGTCACCCGCAAGAGCGTCCGCGCCTCGGGATTCATGGTCGTGGCCCAGAGCTGTTCCGGGTTCATCTCGCCCAAGCCTTTGTAGCGCTGCACGCTGACGCCCTTTTGGGCCAGATCCAGGACCTGGCGCAGCAGGTCGAAAAGGCTGGTCGCCTCCAGTTCCACGTCCTTGTGGCGGATGGTGTGGATCGGGCCGGGGCAGCGCTCGCGGATGGTGTTCAGAAGCCCCAGGGCGCGGCGATAGCGCTTGGAGTGGAAGAATTCAACGCCCATGCGGACGGCGTGGTTGTTGGAGTCCGTGAAGCGGAGATAGAAGCGGTGTTCGTGCTCCAGGGCCTCGCCCTCGGTCTGCTCCTCGTGTTCGTCGATCAATTCGACGCGATAGTCGCGGCCTTGCATGTGCGCGACAAAGGCCGCATCCAGCCCGGCCGCGCGCAGGGTCTCGGGCTCCAGGGGCTGGCCGAAGTCCAGGATGCGCAGGAATAGGCCGTCCGGGATGCCCATGTTGGCCACGTCCACGACTTGGTCGCGCAGGGCCAGGATCTGGTCGAGGAGGGTGGTCAATTCCTGGCCGGCGATGTCCGGCCGGTCGGGCGCGGCGATGGTCACTTCCTCGGTCACGCGCTGGACCAGGAACGCGCTCATCTCTTCCTCGTTCTTGATGTAGCGTTCGAAGGAGCCCTTGTGCACGCGGTACAGGGGCGGCTGGGCGATGTAGAGGTAGCCCTGCTCGATGAGCCGCTGGTACTGGCGGTAGAAGAAGGTCAGGATCAGGGTGCGGATGTGCGCTCCGTCCACGTCGGCGTCGGTCATGATGACGATCTTGTGGTAGCGCAGCTTGGCCAGATCGACATCATCCTCGCCGATGCCCGCGCCCATGGCCGTGATCAGGGCCTTGATCTCCTTGTTCTGGAGCATCTTGTCGAAGCGGGTCTTTTCCACGTTCAGGATCTTGCCGCGCAGGGGCAGGATGGCCTGATACTTGGGATTGCGGCCCTGCTTGGCCGAACCGCCGGCGGAATCGCCCTCGACGATGAAAACCTCGCACTCGGCCGGGTCCTTGCTCTGGCAGTCGGCCAACTTGCCGGGCAGGGCATTGTCGGACAACGCGCCTTTGCGCCGGACCAATTCCTTGGCGCGGCGAGCCGCGTCACGGGCTCGGGCCGCGTCGATGACCTTTTCGATGATCAGGCGCACGTCCTTGGGGTTTTCGCCGAAGAACTCGTTCAGGGCCTCGTAGACCATGGTCGCCACGTAGCCGGCGACCTCGGAGTTGCCGAGCTTGGTCTTGGTCTGGCCTTCGAACTGCGGGTTGGGAATTTTCACGCTGATGATGGCGGTCAAGCCTTCGCGCACATCATCGCCGGACACCTTCTGCTTCAATTTCTTGGGCAGGTCGGCGCTATTGGTGATATAGGTGTTGATGGCCCGGGTCAGGGCCGTCTTGAAGCCCTGGAGGTGCGTGCCGCCTTCGCGGGTGCGGATGTTATTGGCGAAGGTGTAGACATTTTCCTTGTATCCGGCCGTGTACTGCAGGGCGAAGTCGATGCTCACGCCTTCCATCTCGCCGCTGCCGCTGACGATGCGGTGGATGCCGTTGTCCTGGTTCTTGTTCTTGACGAAGAGGGGCAGGCCGCCGTCGTACTTGTACACATCCCGATTTTGGGACTTTTCGTCGAAGAATTCGATCTTGATGCCGGGATTGAGGTAGGCCAGTTCCTCGAAGCGCTTGGCCAGGACATCGTACTGGAAATCCAGCTCCTCGAAGATTTCCTCGTCCGGCTTGAAGCGGACCAGGGTCCCGGTCTTGTCCGTCTCGCCGACCACGGACAGGGGGGCCTGGGGCACGCCGCGCTTGTAGCGCTGGTAATGGCGCAAGCCGCCCCGGCTGACCGTGACCTCCAGGTACTCGGACAGGGCGTTGACCACGGACACGCCCACGCCGTGCAAGCCGCCCGAGACCTTGTAGGTGTCGTTGTCGAACTTGCCGCCGGCATGGAGCACGGTCATGACCACTTCCAGGGCCGGTTTTTTCTCCTTGGGGTGCATGTCCACCGGAATGCCGCGCCCGTTGTCGACGATGCTGACCGAGTTGTCCATGTGCACGGTGACCTTGAT
>CAYLNA010000086.1:0-7718 GCA_964384665.1 uncultured Desulfovibrionaceae bacterium
GCGGTGCTGGGGGAGTAGAATTCCCTCGCCATCGCGGACAACGAAAAAGCGCCTGAGGGCGCTTTTTCTGTTCACAGGGGCTCAACCGCCCGAACCCTTCCTCTATTTGCCGTCCCTCAACGCAATGTGTGCTGGCTCAGCCACTGACTGTCAAACAGCATCGAAAACTGACCCACCATCTGTGTCCAATATTGAGCCACTCCGGGCGTGGTTATTTGTGTCCGCCCAACGGTTGTTTCCGAACGTGGGGGCCGGGGTCATTTCGTCGCGAATGACCATGCCCATGACCTCGTTGGGGATCATGCGTGCGCCACTGCGTCGCGCACGGCCTCGGCAATGAACTGGTTAAGGCTCTTGCCGCGTGCGGCCGCCGCGATGCTGGCTTGCTGGTACGTCTCCTGGTCCAGGCGCAGGGCGAACTTTCCCCTGGCCTTCTTAACCGGAACGCCGTCGCGTTCGCACATTTCAACAAAAACCTTCAGGCTGATTTCGCCCTCACGGTGCAGTCCGTCGATGTCCTTGGCGTAAAAGTCAGCCCCGCCATTCAGCCCGACGAATTCCCCGCGAAACATTGAGATATCGGGATCAAAGGTAATGACCGCCTGGTATCCGTTGATCGTCATGACGTTGTTCATGGTTTGACTCCATTGGCTTCCAGCCACTTGCGAATTGATGAGACAGCGCCCTTGTCTGTGTCCGGTGAAGGGTGTGGACGATGAAAGACGCGACGATCGCCAAACAGGCGAACAGCCACGCGCGAGCCTTCCGCCTCTTCGATTGACGCCCCGAGCTCCAAAAGCAGGGCCTCGATGTCCGCCCATTTGATGCATCCCGGCACGGGCCGGTCATAGACCTTGCGGAGCGTTGTTTCGTGCTTGCGTCTCATGGATTTTTTGATATTGTTTTTTAATATCATGTCAAGGCTGTCAAACAGCATCGAAAATTGACCCGCCTCAGGCCCCGCGCAGCCGCTCCGCCACCAGCCGTTCCATGGCCGGGTCGTTTTCCAGGGTCGGCAGGACGACGAACTCCAGTCCAGGATGGGTTCCGCGCAGGTCCGCGATCATGGCCGGGATGTCCTGCTCGATGTGCACGCCGTTGTAGAGAAAATACTGCATGATCACGATGCGCGCGCAGCCCTGTCCGACCAACACGCCGACCTGATGAGCCAGGGTCGGTTCGCCCAGGGAAAAGAACGCGGGCAGGACCGCCGCCTCCGGCATCATGGCCGCCACCCGGCCGACCATGGCCTCGAAGGCCTGGCCCACTTCCCGCCGCCTGCTGCCGTGCCCGAGCACGATCATTCCTGTTTTCGTCATGAAAAACCTCCCAAAAAAGAAAAGGCCGCCCGCGCCAACGGACAGCCCTGTTCAGCACCGCGCCCAGGCCTAATGCTTGTGATCCTCGTGCTTGATGGCTCCCTTCTCGTCGTGGGAATGCTCGTGATCATGGTCATGGGGATGGGAATGAACCAGCTCCCCGTGACTGTGCTCGTGATCGTGCTGAACCACCTTGACCGACGTCGTACCGCGCTGGCACCCGCAACCTTTACACATATGCACCTCCGCATTGTTGTTTCCGTTCGCTCCATCAAAACCAAGGCAAAGCTAATCCTTTCAAAGCCGAATGCAAGTACGCGCGCCATTCTGCACAACTGCACAAATATGTGCAATTTTGTGCAGAAAACATACGCTCAAATCCGCCGGACACACCGCAACCCTTCAAAATAAAACGAGACACAATTTTGGCACGCGCCCTGCTATCTTCGAATCGAACCAACGACGACCACTCCCTCCACGGTCTGACAGGAGCTTGCATGAACACGAAAACCCTCATCCTCACCCTCTTCATCCTGGTCATGGCCGCTGCAGGTTTGCAGGCCTACCAGGGTGGATGTCCCGGTACCGGACACTACCAGGACTTCATGGCGGGCCTTTCTCCGGAGCAGCAGGAGAAGGTCCAGAAACTGACCGACGCGCATCATGAGCAGCTCTTCGCCCTGCAGAAAGATCTAAGCGCCAAGCACGCCGAGATGGAAGCCCTCCTCGCTGTCGTCCCCCCCGACAAGGCGGCCATCTCCACGCTGATGGACGACGTGAACGCCCTGCAGGCCAAGAAGAACGCGCTCAACGCGGACTACCGCATCGGCCTGACCGAAATCACGGGAAAACCCCTCCCCCTGGATTCCGGTAAAGGATGCGGCCCCGCCTCTCCCTGCCCTGGTCGGACGACCGGATGCGGCGCACCCTCCAGCGGAGCCGGAAACGGCGCCGACGCCCCGTCCGCGACCCCGCCCGCCCAGGACTCCTAGACTCCACGACTCCTCTCCCTCCCCGTACCGGGCAAAGGCCGCATCCAGCGGCCTTTGCCTTTTCCACGGAGCCAGACATGGAAATCTTCCTGCCCGCCCGTTTCAACCGGACCATCATGGTCGCCACCCTGGGTGTCCTGGTCCTGGGTCTGGCCCTGAGCTTTTCCACCTGGCGCAACCTGCGCCAGCAGCAGGACTCCTTCCGCGAGCACGCCCTGGTCACGGCCCGCTCCATCGCCGCCGGCATCGAGATCAATCTCCGCCGCGAACTGCGCATCCCGGCCGCGGCCAAATCCTCGGAAGCCGTCCTCCTTCTGCACCGCACCCTGGCCCGCGACCTGCTGAAGGACTACATCACGCGCACCGACGCCCGCTTCATCGGTCTTTACAACCCCCTTGGACATATCCTGTTCTCGTCCCACGACGATCCCAAGTCCATCCAATCGCAGCTGCCAACCATCGCCTGGGCCAACCTGGACCGCGCCGGGGAATGGAGCGGGGAACTCAATTTCGAGGGACGTCCCATTCTCGTCCTGGGACGACTCAGCCATCTGGTCGCGAGCGCCCCCTGCCAGGAGCCGCCCCAGGACTGCCCCCCCGAAAACCAACCGCCCCTGCTCCTGGTCGGGGTGGACATGACCCAGCATCTGGCCGCCTTTGGCAAATACCAGCGCACGGCCATCCTCCAGACCGGCTACATCCTGGCCGTGACCATCGTCTTCTGGATTCTGCTCATGGGCTTTCTGCAACGCGCCGACCAGAGCCGTCGCCTGCGCCGCCTGGAATCCTTCAACGCCCGTCTCCTTGACAACATGCCCGACGGCCTGCTGACCCTGGCCGGGGACGGCACGGTCCTGGCGGCCAATCCTGCGGCCCAAGCCCTGCTCGGAGGAGGTAGTCTGGCCGGCCAGCCCTTCGCCGGCCTCTTCTCCAGCCTGGGCATGACCCTGGACCAACTCCCGGATCAGGAATGGACCACCCTCAAGACCGGGGGCAAGCATCTGGAAATCCTGCAACTCCCCCTCAAGGACGAATCCGGGCAGCGCCTGATCCTGGTCCGGGACCGGACCGAACTGGCCGGCCTGGAGCAGGAGCTGCACCGCACCGAAAAACTGGCCGCCATCGGGCGCATGGCCGCCGGCGTGGCCCACGAAATCCGCAATCCCCTCTCGGCCCTGCGCGGCTTCGCCCAATTTTTCTCCAAGAAGCTGGCCGGGCGCGACCCGGAGGAACTCTACGCCCGGACCATGGTCCAGGAGGCGGACCGCCTGAACCGGGTCATCACCGACCTGCTTTTCCTGGCCCGCCCCCGCCAGCTCCATTTTCAACCCGTGGTCCTGCCCGCCCTGTTCCAGGAACTGGAAACGCTCCTGGCCATGGACCTGCGGGCCACGAACTGCCGTCTGGAAAGCACGGCCGAGGCGGACACGGTCCTGGCCGACCGCGACGCCCTGAAGCAGGCTCTCATCAATCTGATCATGAACAGCGTGGCCGCCCTGCCCGAATCCGGCGGCGCGATCCACCTGACCAGCCAAACGGCCGAAACCGGGGTGTGGGTGCGGGTCATGGACAACGGCAAGGGGATGACCGAAGAAGAACGCGGCCACGCCCTGGAACCGTTCTACACCACCCGCGACCACGGCACGGGCCTGGGCCTGGCCATCGTCCACGCCATCATGCAGGAGCATGGCGGACATATCGACATGGACTCGACGCCCGGGCAGGGCTGCACGGTGTCCCTCTTCTTCCCGGCGGACCCGCCCCAAACCACGACACGAGATTTGGCATGAACACGACCGTTCTCATCATCGACGACGAACCCGCGCACCGGCTCATGGTCCGGGTCGTGCTCGGCGACGCCGGCTTCAAGGTCCTGGAGGCGGATAACGGCCCCACGGGCCTCAACATCCTGCGCACCAAGCCCATCGACGTGGTCCTTCTGGACATGCGCATGCCGGGCATGACCGGCCTGGAAGTGCTGCAACGCCTGCGCGAGCAGGGGACGGCCTTTCCGCCGGTGATCATGCTGACCGCCTTCGGCAATGTCGGCGGCGCGGTCGAAGCCATGAAAAGCGGGGCCTTCGACTATTTGACCAAGCCCACGGACAACGACGAACTCCTGGCCGTGGTCCAGAAGGCGGCCGAGCACGTCCGCCTGACCACGGAAAACCGGGAACTGAAAAAGCAGCTCGGGTCCCTGCGGGAAGCGCGCATCATCGGCGACAGCCCGGCCATGCGCGTGGTCAACGACCTCATCGAACAGGTCGGCCCGAGCGAGGCCAACGTCCTCGTCCTCGGCGAATCCGGCACGGGCAAGGAGCTGGTCGCCCAGGGCCTGCACGACCACAGCCAGCGCAAGAACGGCCCGCTGATCAAGGTCAACTGCGCGGCCCTGCCCGAAAACCTGCTGGAGAGCGAACTCTTCGGCTACGTCAAAGGCGCGTTCACCGGCGCGGCCCAGGACAAGCCCGGCCGCTTCCAACTGGCCAACGGCGGCACGCTCTTCCTGGACGAAATCGGAGAATTGCCCCTGGCCCTGCAGGCCAAGATCCTGCGCGCCCTGCAGGAACGCGTCATCGAGCCCCTGGGCGGCATCACGCCCGTGGCCGTGGACGTGCGTTTCGTCGCCGCCACCAACCGCGACCTGCCGGCCATGATCGCCGAAGGCGCGTTCCGCGAGGACCTCTATTACCGTCTGAACGTGCTTGAAATCCGCATTCCGCCCCTGCGTGAACGGCCCGAGGACATTCCCCTCCTGGTCAACCACCTTTTGGCCAAACTTGGCCGCAAGAACAACAAGCCGGTCCGCGGCGTGACCCGTGAGTTCCTGAATTGCCTGGCCCGCCATGAATGGCGGGGCAATGTGCGCGAACTGGAAAACGTGCTCGAACGAACCCTGATCCTGTCGCGCGGGGACACCCTCGACGAACGCGACCTCCCCGACCATCTGCGCGACCAATCCTCCCTCCCCCTCGTCGCCGGCGGCGCGCCGGGCAATCCGACGGACAATCCACTGGAAGCGGCCGAACGCCAGGCCCTGGTCGAAACCCTGCGCAAACACGACGGCCACCGCGAACGCACGGCCCTGGCCCTGGGCATCAGCCGCCGCACTCTGCAATACCGCCTCAAAAAATACGGTCTGACCACCAGATGAAAAAACGCCGGTCCCTTCCGGGGCCGGCGTTGTGCAAGTCGATGGACCAAGAGCCTAGATGTCGCAGGCGCCTTCCAGATATTTGGTGCGTAGATTACGCGTGACCAGCACCGGGCAGGTCGCTTCTTCCAGCACGCCCGAAACCACGCTGCCCATGATCACGCTCTCCAGCTCGGACATGCCGCGCGAGCCGATGACGATCAGATCGCAATCCAGCTCTTCCTGCACGTTCAGGATCTCGTAATCCGGCCGGCCAGAACGAACGACGAGTTCCACCTCCAGGCCGCACGGCGCGAGCAATGTCTTGTATTCCTCCAGCAGGGCCATGGCCGCTTCCCGGGCCTCGCGGCGCAGTTCCTCGGCTTTCGCGCCGCCGATGGTCATAGTGATGGGCTCACAGACATGCAGCAAATAAATCTTGGGATGCTTGGCATTGACCAGATGGGCCGCGTACATGGCCGCGTTCTTCGACGACGCGGACCCATCCACGGGCGCCAAGACGCGTTCAATTTTGATCATCGTTTTCTCTCCCTGGCGGCCGGGCCGCTCGTTGGCTCGAAGTTAGAAGAAGAGCAGGGTCGTCAGCACGAAACACGGAATGAGAATGCCCACGGACCAGGCCATGTAGCCGAAAAAGCTCGGCATCTTGATCCCGCCGGATTCAGCGATGGACCGGACCATGAAGTTGGGGGCGTTGCCGATGTAGGTGTTGGCGCCCATGAAGACCGCGCCGGCCGAGATGGCCATGAGCGTTTCCACGTGTTCCATGAGATAGAGCGCATCGCCGCCAGCGGTATTGAAGAAGACCAAGTAGGTCGGGGCGTTGTCCAGGAAGCTCGACAGCGCGCCGGTCAGCCAGAAATACATGGCGTTGTTGGCCGCGCCGTCCGTGGAGACCAGGGCGATAAGGCCGCTCAGGGCGCCGTCCGCGCCGGCGCGCAGGATGGCGATGGCCGGAATCATGGAAATGAATATGCCGGCAAAGAGCTTGGCCACCTCCAGGATGGGCTCCCAGTCGAATTCGTTGCGACGGCGGATGCCCTGGGCCGTGGTCTTCCAGCTGATGGCGGCCAGGACGAGGAGGATGATGTCGCGGGCCATGTTCTGCAGTTCCACGTGCACATGGTAGAAGGTGAACCCGCCCTCGGGCTTCCACATGCCGCTCATGAGCACGCCGCCGACCACGCCGCCCAACAGGGCCAGGTTATGCGCCCCTTCCACGCGCAGCTTGCCATCCTTGCCCGCGTCCGGAGATTCGGGCTTCCCTTCCTTGCCATACAGAACCGTGTCGAGAACAAAATAAATGATCAGAAGAATCGCGGCGTTGACGGCAAACGGTAGAAACAGGTGGGCCGTGGTCCAGAAAAAGGACACGCCCTTCAGGAAGCCCAAAAAGAGCGGCGGATCGCCCAAGGGGGTCAGACTGCCTCCGATGTTGGCCACCAAAAAGATGAAAAAGACGATGGTGTGGACCTTGTACGTGCGGTGGGCGATGGCCCGCATCAGCGGGCGGATGAGGAGCATGGCCGCGCCCGTGGTCCCCATCCAGCTGGCCAGCAAGGTGCCAAGCAGGAGGATGCCTGTGTTGACCTGGGGCTTGCCTACCAGGGATCCGCGCAGGCAGACGCCGCCGGCGATGGTGAAGAGCGAGAAGAGCAGGATCAGAAAGGGGATGTATTCCAGGAAAAGCGTGTGCACCACGGAATACAGGGCCAAATCAAAACCATGGCCGATGGCGAAGGGAACCAGAAAGGCCAGACCCCAAAACCCGGCGACCTTGCCGTAATGATGGTGCCAGAAATGCGGCAGGGCCAAGGGCATGACGGCGATGGACAGCAGCATGCAGGCAAAGGGAACGACCCACTGCGGGCCAAGATGCTTGCCGATCTCCTCGGCTTCGTGGTGCAGATCACCGGCCGAGGCCCAGACATCGGGCAAAAGGCCAAACACGCCCAGGCCCACGGCCGCCAGGCAGAAAATCCAGACAAAACTTTTTCGCATCCGACGTTCTCCTCTTGAACCGCCAGGCGACGGTCCGCTTGTTTGCGGGTTGTGAGCATCAGCACCGATGCCCAGCCACTACCGTGACCACGGCCTCCGTCAGATATGCCAGATCCTCGTCCCCCATGACGTAGGGAGGCATGACATAGACCAGACGGCCAAAAGGACGCACCCAAACGCCCTGGTCAACAAACGCGGCTTGGATTTCAGCCATGCGCACGGGGCGCTTCATTTCCACCACGCCGATGGCCC
>CAYLNA010000087.1:0-7711 GCA_964384665.1 uncultured Desulfovibrionaceae bacterium
GCTTTCAGCTTCACCCTCGGATTCTCCAGCGTCCTGAATGACTTCTGGGTGTTCGGAGGCGAGAAGGCGGAAGACATACTCGCCGCCAACGGCGAAAACTCCATCCTTGGGCTGGCCGATGTGAACGCGCGCATCCTTGACATCGGCATCGGCAACAACGCGCTCGAAATCTCCGTCGAAAATTCCGGAACCATGAGGCACGTCGTTCCCGAACCGACGACCATGCTGCTGCTTGGCTCCGGTCTGCTCGGCCTGGGCGCGGCGGCCCGGCGTCGGATGAAGAACTAGTTCCGCCAAAACCACAAAAATCCCGGGCCACCTTCCGTGACCCGGGATTTTTCATGTCCACTGACCGGCGCGGACTCCAGCCCGCCAGCCCGTTTCTACCGATCCAGGAACGCCTCCACGGGTTTGCGGTACGTCCCATGCCTGACCGAGGCCGCATAACCAACCCGAAAGAGCATGACCTGGCCTTCGCGGCTGAAATCCGCCTGTGGGAACAAGGCGTCGAACTCAGGCCACAGCCGTCCCAACAGAACTTGGTGACGCGGTAAAAACGCGGCCGCTCCTTCCAGATCCCAGCGCAGGCGGAACAGGGTCACGGCGGTCATGGGCTGCATGGCCAAACCCAGGGTGGTGAGCTTGAGCCAGCATCGCTCCAGGGCCCGGCCGCCGGTCACGAAATCCCGCCAGGCGAAACCCGGCGTTGTCAGCAGGCAGACCGCGCCGCACCGTCGGATGGCCTGGGCGGAGTGCAGGGCCACGATCCGGCCCAGCCCCAGGGCATTGGCCACCTCCATCCGCCGCCAGGCCTTGGTTTGCTTCAGGAAGATCTCGCCAGCCAATCCGCCATGCAGATTCTTGAGCGGCAACCCGTCTCCGGAAGAACGCGCCTCCTCGGGATCGAAACGCACCATGCTCATGAAATGCTCATGCAACCCCCGATGCTCGGTCCGAATCCGATCCGCCTGGAAGAGAAGAGGGGCCAGGGTTTTCAACTCGGGCCCGCGCACGACGTGCAGGGCGCAGCCCAAACCGCGCGCCTCGGCTTCGATCCGCCCCAGGAGGCCGGCAGGCACTTCCCCGCGCCGGAACGGCCGGCGGTTCGTGCACCGGTCCCACAAGGCGTCGGCCAGAAGTTCCTCGCGCGGATCGTCCGTCACGGAGACCGTGGCCACCAAGCCGTCGTCCCCGATCGTGTCCGGCAGGCGGACATCCGCGCCCGCGCCCAACCCTCTCGCGGCCACGGCCGCGTTTTCCGCGGCCGCTCCGCAGGAGATCAAGGTCGCGATCTGCCGGAAATTGAAGAAGGACCGATCAGCGCCGGCGTCCATGCGCACGCCCAGGCCATCGTCGAGACGCGTGAATTTCCAGGGCTGGGCGTTGTCGCCGGAAGGCGCGGCTATGGCGGCGGCAGCCAGATAGGCGAACACGTCGTCGGTCAGGGGCGCGACCGGCCGCGCCTCGGGCTTGGCCGGAGGTTGGAAACCGATCCGCTCCCCACGGGCGAGCAGGAATTTGCGGGCGACAGCGAGCTTGAGCTGCTGCAGTGGATTGCGATTGCCCCACAACAGCCGCCCAGCGCAAAATCTGGTCAGGTACGGATCAAACTGCAGGTAGGCCGGAGCCGGGCGCAGGCCGGGCCGTCCCAGGACCAAGCGCACGGCCTCCATGCTGGCCACGGCCGCGCAGGCCTGGCACGCGATGTACGACGACGGCCCCCGTCGCCGCTTTAAACTGACCCGCTGTCGGTCGATATAACGGAAATGCAGCCCGCGCGGGGACAGGCCCATGGCGAAGCGCAGGTAGCATTCCTCCTCGCTCAGGCCATCGTGGATGTCGAAGTACTGATCGAACGACATCCCTCGTGGCGAAAAGACCAGCATCGCCGTGCTGAAGCCCAAGGGGCCGGCGGTCACGACCGGAATGCCCAGCTCATGAGCCCGCATGAACAAACGACGTCGAATGGCGAAGGCGAAAAAGTCGAGACTGTCCACGACGACATCCACGCCGCGCAAAAACGTCTCCAGGTTCTCCTCGGTCACGCCCTCGGGAAAGCGCTCGATTTCGAGGTGGGGATTGATGGCCAGGGCCTGTTCGCTCATGACATCGAGCTTCGAGCGCCCGATGCTGGGCACGGTGGCTCCGAACTGGCGGTTGAAATTGGCCAGTTCGAAGCTGTCCGGATCGGCCAGCCGGAAGCGGCGAAATCCGCAGCGTGCAAGTGAAATCAGGTGTTGCCCGCCCACTCCGCCCAGGCCGGGAATGGCGACAACGGCCTGGGCCACGCGGTCCTGTTCGTCGATGGTCAGCAGGCCGTGATTGCGCGAGAATGCTCCATCCTGAAACTCAATGGCGTCAAGGGGCCGCTCCTGGCCGGGGGTGGAGGCTACAGCGCGGAGCGGCATGGTAACCCCACCGAGCTGACCGGAATGTTCCACGGCACCATCGACGGCACGAACAACGGCTTATGGTACGCGCGTTCGATGTAGGCCAGTTGCTCGGGATTCAGATTCTTCAGAAGTTCCGGACGCTGCTGGAAGAAATAGCGGGCTGCGTCGTAGTCCAGCAACTCGTGACGCTCATACCCGCAGGACCGGATGTCCTGGTCCACGTGCGTGGAATTCAGTTTCAGGAAAAACGACGCTAGATCGGTTTCAAAATCACTTGTCGTGTATGTCGCCATGAGCCTCTCCGCGTAGGTGTCGAAATCAGCGCGCATCAGCACGGCCGGGGCTGCAACCGAGGGATAATATCTTTCCTCCCCGATTTGCTCGCAGAGCATGATGTCCGCGTAGAATCTAGCATGCTTGGGGTTCACTGTCAGGCATAAATCATTGACTCCGGTGATGAGACCGTAATTGATGACCGCCTTGTACAGATACATGACCACGTTCTTGCCGCGCAGGCTTTTTTCCGTGGCCAGGGCCCCTATCTCCGCGACCTTCCGCCCTTGCCGACGCAGCGCGTCGATTTCATCCTTGTATAGGGAATCCATGGGCAAGCCGAACAAGCGGGAATCCGGAATGAAGGAAATCGTCGAGACCACGTCCCGGTAGGCCTGGAACACGAAGACGCATGTCTTCGGCAGGAAGTCATAAATGCTGTAGAGGATGGACCGTGGATGGGGCCGGGGGACATAGCCTTGCTCGTAATACTCGTCGTACACGAGCCGGAAGGCCTGCTCCAATTCGTCTCGTGTCTCGGCGACCTTGATGCTCGGCTTGTCGATGTCGTCCAACTTAGCCGCGGTCAGGGCGGACCGCCGGATACGGATGGTGCGTCTTCGTTCGATGGATCTGTCCATGATATCCTCCTTTCTCGACCCAAGTCCGAGAGTTCGGATCAAAAGATCCTGGCAGGCTCGAAAATTCAATGATCCCAGCTCATTCTACGCAAGGGGCGTGTATTTTAGCGAGCAAGAAACGCACCAAGGACGTTCAACGCAATCGCGCATCGCCCAGGGCCGCCGTTCAGACCAGAACGACGCCAGCGCCCAAGATGCCCAGAATGACCCCAAAATTGAAGGCGAAGACCCACCGTGACCCGGTGCGGTGAATCTTGATCAGGGACACGGCCACGGCGGCGATCCCGACCAAGAGCACCGCGATCCAGCCCAAGCGCGCCCCGCCCCATTCCACCAGAATCTTGCAGACATAAACCTGGCCATACCCGAGCAACAGGCCGTGCAGCAGGGAGATACCCCCGACCTGGCTCAGAAAATCGTCCACGGCCTGCATGATTTGGCTGACGAGAACCGCGAGGAGAATCAGAATAAATTCCATCATGCGTCTGGCCTCGACGGAGAAGGTTGTCGGAACGCGTCCTGGCCCTTGTTCGCAAAGCTGCAATGACCGGTCCAGAAGGAGGTTCGCGCGAAAGGTCGGGTGACTTTACACTCACGGAGCCGCCCCATCCAGAAATTCAGCATAATATTTTATATTTTAACACCTTGCATATTGGACCCGTTTTTGCTTTCTCCTGAATACCAGAAAAAAGGGAGGCGTTATGAAAAAGTTTATCACAGCAGCACTTTTGGGTGGAGCGCTGATCCTGACCGCGAGCACGGCTCCAGCGGCCACCTTGGTCACGCAATGGGAGTACGAGAATGACGCCGCCTTCACTGCCTTCACCGGAACGACCGGGGGGTGGAACGAAGTCAGGACTCAAAATGGGGGTAAAACCCTGATCTGGGGAAGTTATTTTGATCCAACAGAGCAAAGCAAAATCGTAATCGGTCCAGCCGTGAGCGGAAACAACCTCGTCACTGGCGGAAGCGCCCAAGCCGTCATCCAGGTTACGCATTACAACCAGGCAATCGACGCAAATTACGACACGCTGACATCGGCAATCATCACGGCATCCATTGACTTCTCTCCGTTTCTTCCCGTTGATGCTCCAGATCTGTTTTCAGATTTCTCTGACATAGATTTTTACTTTTTTGAAACGCCCAATGGGAGTTCAACTCCAAACGACATCTTCGTTCTGACAGATCCAAGCGCGACAGCAGGATCTTTCAATTATGACGGCTACACCTATGACTTCACGTTTTCTGGAACAGGGTTCTCGAACATAGGAGCGACTTGGGGCACGTCGTACTCGAATTACATCACAAACAATCTTCCTTCGGGAGCGACCCTCGACATGCCGTATATCGGATGGGTGACAACCGAAGGGGCGAATACAGCCGCCCAATTCTATGTATCCATCACGGCGACACCCAACCCTGTCCCCGAACCCGCCACCCTGGCCTTGTTTGGGCTGGCCATTCCGGCCCTGGCCTTGGGGCGGAGGATTCGCAACCACTGATTCTCACCGACATAACATGCAAAGAGCCCTCGGACCCGAAGTCCGAGGGCTCTTTGCATGTGACGCGCAAAATTCACCGGATGCAAGCCTCCTAACACAAATACCTCGATGTAAAATTCTCCGAATTCCCCAGGCCCAGCAAGGATGGCCCCCTCGACCAAACGCCGACAACGCCTCGTAACTAAATAAAATAAAACAACAATATCCAAATATAAATTCAGGAATCATTTTTGCTTACTTATTTTAAACGCAACCAAGGAGGGTCTTCATGTACGCCCACATCAAAAAAATATCTCTTCTTATCGGGTTGATTCTGTTCTGCGCCATCCCCGCGCGGGCCGCCGTGACCATCCTGCCGGACCCTGTTTTCCCCAATGCCCTGCAATACGATGACTTTTATTCGTATTCGGCCAAAATCCTGACCGAGCTGGGATATCCGGGGTACGACGTGTCCACGGGCACGGGCGGTCTGGATCTTTTGCTCATGACCGGCCCTGGGGGACAAAACAACCAAGATATGCTCGGTGGCCTGCCCGATGGCTCCGACGACTTCCAAGACCCGATTCCCTACACCACGCCAACCACGACCGGAACGTGGAGCGCCTCCCTCGACAACCTGGTGGACTACCTGCACGCGGCGTTCAGTCCACTGGTCAACATCCCGGTCTTCACTTTCGACTTGAACCAAGTCGGCAAGGATTCCTACCTTCTGGTCACTTCGCACATGACCGTCAGGGACGGAACGACCGTGGTCGCGGACTGGGCCTTCGATAGTCTGCCCAACAGTAGCTACGATTCCTCGGCCATGGTGTACACGCCGGGCGAAATCACCATCGAATACCCGGCGGGCACGTTCATCACCGTCGACAACAACAAGGGCAGCGGCAAGATGGACTTTCTGGTCTATGCCGAAACCATGAACCTGAGCAATTTTTACGGCCATGGTTACACCTTCGATGTCTTCGTCGACTTTCACGACCTTAACGACGGCTTCGAGGAACTGTTCCTGACCGGCATGTATGCTCCGCCAAGCACGGTCCCCGAACCCGCCACTCTGGCCCTGCTTGGCCTGGCCATTCCGGCCCTGGCCCTGGGGCGTAGGATTCGCGGAAGATAATCGCCTCATCCCTGAAATGCGAGCAGCCCCCCGGCCGGCTGGCCGAGGGGCTGCTCGCGTCGGGTGTAAAATCCTCCCGAAAATCTGTCGAAAAACCTGTCACTCCGCCCCGGCGGCCCATCCATCCCGCCCGTGGGCCATGCGCAGGGCCAGAGTCGTGTTGCGCTGGCGGCCGCGCACGTTGCCCAGGCCCATGTGCATGGCCCGGCGCGAGCCCATGAGCACGGCCAATTTGCGGGCGCGGGTCAGACCGGTGTAAATCAGGTTGCGCTGCAAGAGCATGTAGTGCTGAGTGACCACGGGCATGACCACGGCCGGGTATTCGCTGCCCTGACTCTTGTGCACGCTGATGGCGTAGGCCAGCCCGATCTCGTCCAGTTCCTCGAAGTCGTATTCGACTTCCCGACCGTCGAATTCGGCGGTCAGCACTTCGTCCTTGAGATCGAAATCCAGAATCTTCCCCAAGTCTCCGTTGAAGACTTCCTTGTCGTAATTGTTGCGCAGTTGCAGGATGCGGTCTCCGGCCCGGTACTGACGCTGGCCCCGGACCAATTCCCGGCCTGCGGGATTGAGGCGCTCCTGGAGCAGACGGTTCAGGGCCAGGGTTCCGACCTCGCCCTTGTGCATGGGCGTGAGGACCTGCACGTCCTGCATGGGATCCAAGCCGTAGGCCTCGGGAATGCGCTCGCAGACCATGCGCAGGATCAGGGCCTGTAATTCCGGCAAATTTTCCTTCTCGACCCAGAAAAAATCGGCTCGCGGCGGCGCGTGGGGGCTGCCCTGGGGAAATTCGCCCTCGTTGATGCGATGGGCGTTGACCACGATCATGCTCTCCCGGGCCTGGCGGTAGATGTGGGTCAGACGCACGGCCGGGATGCACGCGCTTTCCAGCAGGTCGCCGAGCACGTTGCCCGCGCCGACAGAAGGCAATTGGTTTTCGTCGCCGACAAAAATCAGACGACAGGTCAGAGGCAGGGCCCGCAGCAAGGACAAACACAACCCGCAGTCAAGCATGGAGGCCTCGTCCACGACCAACACGTCCACAGCCAGTTTTTTTTCCTCGTTGAACTCAAACCCCGCGCCCGGCTGGAACTTGAGCAGCCGGTGCAGGGTGGTGGCCGTGAAACCCGTGGCCTCGGACATGCGCTTGGCCGCGCGACCCGTGGGCGCGGCCAGGGAAATTTTCAGCCCCAGGGATTTGAGGGCGCGGACCACGACCCTGGTGATGGTTGTCTTGCCCGTGCCCGGTCCGCCGGTGATGATGGCCACCTTGTGCCCGCAGGCCGATTCCACGGCCTCGCGCTGCTCTTCCGACAAGGTCAGGGCTTGGCGCTGTTCCTCGCGCTCCACGGCGGCGGCGATCTTGGCCGGGTCCAGACGGGAGACATGGTCGAGAAGGCCGTGCAGGCGGGAGGCGATCTCACGCTCGACGCGGTACAAATAGGTCAAAAAAACCGCCTGCCCGATCCCCTTTTCCGGCAAGGCCTCGATGACCACGCGCTTGCGTTCCTCCAGGGCGTCGACCCGCTCCTCGATCAGGTCCGAATCATGGCAGCCCAGCAGGCGAGCCGCCTCGTCGACCAGATTCGGGCGCGGCAGATACATGTGCCCCGCGCCCTCGGCTGTCTGGCGCAGACAATATTCCACGCCGGCTTCCAGGCGCTGGGGCGCGTCCGGAGCGAATCCGAGCTTGAGGGCCATCTCGTCGGCCGTGCGAAAACCGATGCCATGGATATCGTAGGCCAACTCGTAGGGATTCTGGCGCAGCTGCTGGACAGCGGTCAC
>CAYLNA010000088.1:0-7688 GCA_964384665.1 uncultured Desulfovibrionaceae bacterium
ACCGGCGAACGCCGGGACAACGAAAGGGACGCTTCGCGGGAGGCGTCCTTTTTTTTCGCGTATGCGTCCGGAACGACGACCGGGGATCAGCAGCTTTCGTGGACCTGGAGGGTGATGTTGGTCCCGGCCGGGCTGACGAAGCGCAGGCAGGGCTGGCCCTTGGTGATGAGGTCCAGGATGGGGCCGGCTTCCGTCTTGACGTACAGGCTCAGGCATTGGGCCGGGTCGTCGAAGACCAGGCCGAGGTCGAGCTGTTCCCCACTGGGCAGGGTGAAGGGCTGCCAGGGAACGATGTCTTTTTCTTCCGGGAGTTTGCCTTCAAGCATCCAGCTGCTGTCCATGGACGCGAAATCCAGTTTTCCGGCCATGGTCCATTCTCCGGACTTGTGTTCGTCGGTATGGATATAGAGGCTGACAGTGTTCATGGGTGGTCCGGGCTGTCGCTCTTGCCCGGCGTGGTCGAGGGCATGGCGGCGAGGATGAATGTTGAGCGGCGTGGGCGCGATGCTTGGCTTACTGCGCTTTTTCCGCGTTCTTCTTGGCCCGCAGACAGGCCAGCTGCAACACGACGGGAATGACGATCCAGTGCGCCGAACCCGTCAGACTGAGTGGGGAAATTGCGTCGAACTCGATGCCCAACGGCTTCTGGAAGATGTCGAGCACCGGGTGCAGCTTTTCCGGCGCGACCTTGTTGTATCCGACATTGCTCGCGTTCATGGCCGATCCATGGGCGACGATCAGGGACAGCGTGTAGCCGAGCATGTCGTCCAGGCGCATGGCCTCGTGCAGGGCCTGAACAAAGGCCTGGGCGTTGAGGGTTGTAGGGGTGATCCCCAGCGTGTCGGCCGTGATCTGCAGTTCCTCCGTGGGAATGCGCGGAATGGCCCGGGACAGGAGGGCGATGTAGAGCGTGCGCTCGATGACTTCCACGGATGCGTCCGGATTGTAGTGCACGGAAAATCTGCCGCAGACGTCGCCCAGAATCTTGAAGTAATGCTTGCCGCGTCCGGCCCGGGCCAGGGCCGCCAGGGGGTTCGAGCCGTAGCGCTGGATCTCGCCCGCGATCACTTCCCAATAGGAGGCGTGATTGGGGGCGAACTGCTTGTAGAGCGGATGATTGGGCAGCTGGACGATGTTGCGGTACTGCCCGTCCTTGTTGCGCAGAAGAACCTCGACGAGGATATTCAGATCTTCGTTGGTGCATTCCTTGAGAAAATCCAGATCTGGATCCTGACGGTACTTCATGCGGACATCCTTGTGGGGTTGAAGGTTCCGTTGGTCGGCTTCGACGAGAAGCCGGGGCATGCGGTCGGACTGATCTTCGCGCGGATGCACGGAGCGATAAGCGGAAATTTCCCTAACAAGAAGCATGTTTTTGGTCAATGTCTCCGTGGATTTGGCGGGTATGGGCCGATTTCGAGAACTGTTTGTTCGCTCAAGAGAGGCGATTGGGGAAGAAACGTGAACGCGTCATGGGTGTTTGTCTTGCGAAAATGTATGACGCACAAAAAATCATACAATGAATGACAATCTCGGAAAATATGGATACAGGAGCCCTTTCACTCTTTTCGATGCGCGGTATTTTTTCCTTCTTCGGAAAAAATCAGGGAGAAGTATGGAGAAAGGATTCACCATGATCGAGGCGGTTGTGTCCATCGCCATTGTTGCGATCGGCATTCTGTGTGTCGCGACCATGCAATCGACGTCAGCTCTCGGCAACAGCAGATCTTTTTTGATTTCGTCGGCGACTGTTTTGGCCGAGGACACCATCGAGGCCATGATCGCACGAGATTTCGATGAGATTCAAAATTTTCATGAGACCCGGAAGATACGCGGCGTTGATTTTTCCGTGAACGCCACTGTGGGTGATGACGCGCCCATGCAGGATTGCAAGGAAATACAATGCGATGTCGCCTGGAATAACAAGGGACGAGCTGCGTCCATGAGGTTTGTCTATGTCTGTCCGCGCACGCGCTAGTCGGTTTTCGCGGGATGAACGCGGGGCCGCCCTGGCCATCACGGTCATTGTTCTCGCCTTGCTTGGCCTGCTGGGGATCGCCGCCCTCAACACGACCGACATGGAAATGATGATCGCGGCCAACGAGCGCGATCACAAGGAAGCCTTCTTTTACGCCGACAGCGGGGTCGGGGTGGGCGCGGAGATGATCGAGCAGACCCTGGAAATCGGAACAGCTCCGGATCCGGCCGCGGTGACGGTCAATGATCCGGACTTTCTGTTGCGGGATACAGCCTGGAATGACGGGAGCCCCTTCAGCGTCACGAACAGTTCCTTCGCCCTGCATGTCGGCGCGGGAACGGGCACGTATGTGCGCGTGGGCGGGGATGTCGGTCACAACCCCGGCTTCGGCAATTCCGTCGGTTCGGCCTATCATGGCCCCCCGGGCAAGGGCCGCCACGGGACCAAGACGGATTACCTGATCCGTTCGCACCGGGATGGTTCGAGGCACGGCAAGGCCGAGGTGGACCTCGGCTGGCGGCATCACAACTGAGCGTCCGCCCGAGGCGGGCGCACGAATTTCTCACGCTCCACGCGAGGTCCCATGACACGCACGATCTGTTTTTTCCTCTTCACCCTCGTGGGCCTCGCGCCCCCGACATCCGACATGAACGTCTGGGCCGAGAGCGGCCAGTCCTATTCCTCCATTCCGCCCTTCGTCACGGCCGGCTTGCCGCCCATGGTCATGCTGGTCATGGCCCGTGACCACAAGCTTTACTACGAGGCCTACAACGACGCCTCGGATCTCGACGGCGACGGAACGCTGGATATTCGCTATGATCCGGACATCACCTATTATGGCTATTTCGATTCGTATAAATATTACAAGTATGATCAGGCGAAAAAACGCTTCGAGCCCAAGGGGACCGTTCTCGACGCTAATGGCGCGCCGACCAAAAAAGCCGCGAGTGGTGAGTATTGGAGTGGAGATTTCCTCAACCACGTGACCATGACGCGCATGGATTGCCTGCGCAAGGTTTTGTATGGCGGCTATCGCGGTGTTGATACTGATGTCGAGACCGTGTTGCGGCGGGCCTATGTGCCCCGCGACGCCCATTCCTTCGGCAAGGAATATAAGGATGCCGCCACGGATGGCTATGCCATCGAGGACTATACGCCCTTGTCCCAGCCAACGGCTGGAACGCGCCATCTCTTCGCCTCCACGACCCTGACCGAAAACGGTGATCCGCTGCTGCGCGTGTTGGAAAATAAATCCAGCCGCATCTGGAACTGGGTGGCCAAGGAAGCGCCCGTGGCCGATGACTCTCTGGGCACGCCGGAGGATTACGTGGTGCAGGTCTTGGTGGGTGACTCCTCCATGCCGGAAAGCAACTGCAAGGTGTATCCCTCGGGCGCGTACAAGCCCGTTGGCGTGTTGCAACGGCAAGGGGAATCGGACCGCATCTATTTCGGGCTCATGACCGGCTCCTACGAAAAAAACATGGCCGGCGGCGTGCTGCGCAAGAACATTGGCTCCATCCGCGACGAGATCAACCCAACAACCGGCTGTTTCACGGCGGTCAACGGTATCATCCGGACCATCAACAAATTTCGCATTTACGATTACGACGTCGCCAACAAACGCTACAACGGAGGTTGGCTGGTCAACGCACCCATGCCCGACGCCACCACGCAGAGCACGTACGAAACCAAGAAATTCCCCGACTGGGGCAATCCCCTGGCCGAAATCATGTACGAGACCGTGCGCTATTTTTCCGGCGCGGCCGCGCCGACCTCGGAATACATCTACGGTTCGGCCGCCGATCTGATCGACAACAAGCTCGGCCTGCCCGCGCCGGCCTGGGTCAATCCCTACGGCTCCGCCAACTATTGTTCCGCGCCGTATATGCTCGTCCTTTCGGATATCTATCCCTCCTATGATTCGGACCAGCTTCCGGGTTCCAGCCATGGTTCGGTCTCCACGTCCTTGAGCGGACTGAACGTGACCACGGGCGCGAACCTCGTTTCCACGTCCGAGGGCGTGGCCGGCGCGCATTTCATCGGTCAGGCCGCGACGTATGACGGGGCCTGCACGGAAAAAGCCGTGTCCGGTTTCGGGGCCATCCGTGGGTTGTGCCCGGAGGAGCCGACCAAGCAGGGCGGCTATTATTCCGCCGCCGTGGCCCACTACGCCGCGACCCATGACCTGAATCCCGTGACGGGCACGCAGCGCATGTCCAGCTTCATGGTCGGTTTGTCCTCGCCCTTGCCCAAGATCGAGATTCCGACCGGCCATGGTCTGGTGACCGTGGTTCCCTTTGGCAAGACCGTGGTCGCGGGCGGCATGAGTTCGGCCGAGGGCGCTTTTCAACCCACGACGACCATCGTCGATTTTTTCGTCGAGGAGATCTCGGCGGACCGCAAGCACGGGAAGTTTCGCATCAATTACGAGGACGTGGAACAGGGCGCGGATCACGACATGGATGTCATCGTCAACTACGAGTACACCGTCGAGGCCGACGACACGATTACCATCACCCTGACCAAGGAGTACCAGTCCGCCGGGTATGTCCTCCACGTTGGGTATATCATTTCCGGGACCACCAACGACGGGGTGTATCTCGAAGTGTCGAGCAAGCCGGAGGGGGACATCCCCTATTACCTGGATACACCCCAGGACCGGACCGGCCCTGGTCGGGGAACAAGCGCGATGCTGCTTTCGGCCGGGGTGGCGAACGCGGCCGAGGTCTATTCCCGGACGCGGACCTTTTCGCCCGGATCGAATCCGGCGGCCACGCTCCTGGAGAATCCCCTCTGGTACGCCGCGAAGTGGGGCGGTTTCGAGGACGAGGAGGACGCGGCCGGAAATTTGAATGACATTCCGGACCAGGTCGACGAATGGGACGGGGAGGATCACGACGGCGTGCCGGATAGCTATTTCTACGTGGTCAATCCCACGCGCCTGGAATCCCAGATCCAAAAGGCCCTGGAAAAGATCCTGCGGCAGACCTCGTCCGGAACGGCGGCCGCCGTGGTCACGGAGTCCAGTTCCGGCGAGGGCGCCGTGTATCAGGCTCTTTTTTATCCGAGTTTTCGGGACGAGATCGGCAACGTCATCAACTGGGCGGGCCAGGTCCAGGCCCTGTGGCTGGACGGCCGGGGCAACCTGCGCGAGGACACCAACGGCAACAAGGCCCTGGATCTGGTCGAGGATCGCATTCTTGTCCACGGCGAGACCAGCGTGAAGCGTTACCAGGACACCAATGGCAACCTTATTCTGGACGCCGACAACGGCACGGGTTTCGATGAACTCGCGGCCGTGGAAACCATCGGCCCGCGCGATATCGCCTGCGTCTGGTCCTCCTCGCCCTGGCTGAACGAACTGAGCGACGCCGACGTTGTCGTGCAGCGGAGTACGTACAACAGCACCACCCCCAATCGTTACCTCCTGACCTTGGCCGACGCTGACAACGACATGCTCGCCGATAGCGGCGAGGTTCGGGATTTTGTCCGTCCGGCCCTGCCTCCGGATGCCGCCGCGTTGAAGGATCCGGCGGATTTTCTCGCCTACATGACGCCATTTCCGTCCTTCGAGGACATGCCGCTCGCCGTGAAAGCGGTCCGCGATTCGAAACCGGATCTCTTTCTGGAGGTGCTGCGGGAGCAGTCCGGGCGGGTGGTGGATTATATCCGGGGAGCCGATCAGGCCAACGCCACGGTTTCGTTCGGCGGCGACACGCACTCCGTGGCCGCCTTCCGCTTCCGAAAAGCTGATTATGACAACGACATGGACGCGAATACCTGGCGGCTGGGGGACGTGGCCTATTCGACCCCGGTCCTGGTCGGGCGGCCCCAGGAAAATTATCACGTGGTGTACAGGGATTCGACGTATTTGGCATTTTGGCGGAAGTACAAGTCCCGGCGTCAGGTTCTCTATGTCGGGGCCAACGACGGCATGATCCACGCCTTCAACGGCGGCTTTTACAACAGCACGACCTGCTCGTTTTCCGCGTCCCCGGATGGTCAGACCGCCTTCGCCATTGGTCAGGAATTGTGGGCCTATGTGCCCTATAATCTGCTGCCGCATCTGTACTGGCTGACCGAGCCCGCCTACGGGCCGGAATATCATGTCCCGTATGTGGACTTGAGCCCGCGCGTGTTCGACGCCCGAATCTTTTTCGCGGCCGACGGCGTGACCCCCATCGACGCCGATCATCCGCATGGTTGGGGCTCCGTCCTGGTCTGCGGCATGCGTCTGGGCGGGGGCCAGATTCGGGCCGATCTGGACAAGTTCGACAGCGAGACCTTCAACGGCGCGGTCGATCGGGTTATGAGTTCGGCCTATGTCGTTTTCGATGTCACCAATCCCGAGATCGCGCCCAAGGTCTTGGCCGAGCTGCGTTTTCCCGGCCAGGGCTTCACGACGTGTTTTCCGGCGGTCATGCCCATGACGGCCCGCGACGCGGATCCGGACGATGGCAACGACTGGTATCTGGTTCTCGGCTCCGGTCCGGCCAGCGCCACAGGCGTGGCGGACCGGTCCATGTTGAACAGGGAATTGAGCGATCAGACGGGAAAAATTTGCGTGGTCGATTTGAAGGCCCTGGCCGCGCCCAGTCCGCAACTGAAATCCTTCGACACCGCCGGTGTTTTGCAGAGTGGGCTGCATGCCTTCGCCACGACCGAGCCTGGATCGTTTATTTCCGATTTCACCGCCGTGGATCTGGACTTGGATTTCAAGACCAACGTCGTTTATTACGGAACCATCGCCGGCAACAACACCGACGGCCGGGGAGTCATGCGCCGTCTGGTGACCGGGGACGCGCCGCCTGCGGCCGGAAATGTCTGGACCGGCAACGCGACCCTGATCGACGTGGCCCGGCCGATCATGGCCGCTCCGACCATCGCCGTGGACGGAACGGGGCGGTGGTGGGTTTATTTCGGCGCGGGCCGTTATTTCAACGCCAACGACACGACCCAGACCGAGCGCATGGCTTTTTACGGCGTGCGCGAGCCCGCCGAGACCAATGGATCCCTGACCTGGGACGAGGTCAACGGCACGGATCTGTACAACAGCACGCGTGTCAGCGTGTATGACGTGTCCGGGGTGAAGAGCGTCATTCGGGACAATGGCGACGGAACCAACGCGACCCTGACCTGGTCCAGCCTGCTCGCGGATGTCCGCGCCGGGGCGGGCTGGGCCCTGGATCTGCCGGACGAGGGCGAGCGGGTTCTGGGGCAGGCTTCGGTCCTGGGCGGGGCCGTGGTTTTCAGCAGCTATATCCCGTCATTGGACCCGTGCGTCCTGGCTGGGCAGAGTTTTCTCAACGCCGTGCACTACGAGACCGGCACCGCCTTCACCTCGGCCATTCTGGACATCGGCGCCGACGGACTGGTCTCGACTCGCGTCTCCCTGGGCCAGGGCATGGCTCCGGGCGTGAACCTGCAGGTCGGCCAGGACGGCTCGGTGACGGCTCTGACCCAACAGGATGGCATGATCAAAACCAAGGGGCTGACACCGCCGCTGAAAAGCAATTCCGGACGATTGTATTGGATGGAAAAATGAGTCGTGGCGCTCTTGATGCGCATCGGGCCGCGCTTTCGGTTGAAAGCGCGGCCCGATGATTTTTAACTCCAATGTTCCAAGCGGGTTCTGTCCGGAATCAATCAAGCCCCCGCGTCATTCCTCCCGCAGTTCGTGTTCGCTCATGAAGCTCGCGTCATGGCGTTG
>CAYLNA010000089.1:0-7550 GCA_964384665.1 uncultured Desulfovibrionaceae bacterium
CCATCCTTGCCCTGCTCTGGCCCCTGAACCTGTGGGCCGCGCCCCGTCAGGTGACTCTGTTTCCGGCCTCGGCCCAGGTCGAGGAAATCTCCCCCGTCGCCGCCGAGGCCGGCGGCCAGTCCTGCACCCTCGTCCTTCCGGGACAGGCTGATCCGACCACCCTGCGTTTCGGCAGCCTGCCCGCGCCCGCGTCCATCACGGACGTAAGCTGGAGCAGCCGGCGGGAAACAAATCAGGCCGCCCTGGCGCCGCTCAACGCTCGTCTCAAGGAGTTGTCCGCAGCCCGCGACGCCGTCGCGGCGGACCTGGAGGCCGCGCGCGGTCGGCTGGCCTTCTGGAAGGCCCAGACCAAGCCCGTGGAGCAATCCGTGGCCGCGCTGCGGGAATTGGCCGTCGAGTTGGGTGGCGCCGTGCGCCAGGACACCGCGCAGGCCCAGACCCTGGACCAGAAACTGACCGAAGTGAACGCGGACATCGCCCGCGTGCAGGAAGAAATCGCGCGCGTGGCCGGCCAAGAGCGGACGGTCTGGGACGTGCGCGTGCTCCTGGCCGGGCCAACGCCCAAGGAACTGGCCTATTCCTACACCCTGAACGATTGCGGCTGGACCCCGCTTTACCGCCTGGACGCCCAGCCCGCCGCGAGTCGCATCGATTTTTCGTGGCAGGCCAAGGTCTGGCAGCGCTCCGGCCAAAATTGGGCCGGCGTGCGTCTGTTCCTGGCCACCATGCAGCCCGAAACTCAGACAACCCCGTCCGATCTTCCGCCGTGGGAAATCGGACCGGTGGCGGTGATGCCGCGCAAGGCCATGGCCGCGCCGGCCATGATGGAGATGAAGGCCGACATGCTGGCCGGGGCTCCGGCTCCGGAGCCCCAGGAAATCCGCCGCTCCACCTATGCCGTGTGGAACATGGGCCAACGCGCCCTGCCCGCCGGAGAAACGCGGACCTTCGAGATCGAACGCGCGGCTTGGCCGGTCGCCTTCACCCATCTGATCCGACCCGCCCTTGGCCCCAAGGCCTTCGTGCGGGCCGAGGCGCGTTTCGAGCAGGCCAAGGAACTCCCGACCGGAACAGGCATGTTCCTGGTCGACGGAGCCATGCTCGACCAGCGCGAGTTCGCCTTTTCGGGACGCGAGGGAACCTTCTTTTTCGGCGTCAATCCCCTGCTCGATTGCGAAACCACGCTGCTGGACAAAAAGACCGGCGAAAAAGGCCTGTTCAACCAGAGACAGTCCTTCGCCTGGGACTGGACGCTCAAGGTCCGCAACGCGGCCAGCTATCCGGCGGCCATCCGCGTCGAGGAGCCCAGGCCCCAGATCCGGGACGAACGCATCACACTCACGCTGAACGCCGAACCCAAGCCCGCGGACGATCCCAACCCGGAACTCCTGGCCTGGAACGCCACCGTGCCCGGAGGCGGGGAAGGGCTGTTCCGCGTTCAGATCGCGGTGGAAGCCCCGGACGACCTGCATATCGATCCGGGCTGGCGCTGGTAGGTCGGGTCCGGCTTCACGAGGCGCTCTGTGCGGCATTGCCGCTCAGGGGCAGACGAATGATGAACGTGGCTCCGGCGCCGGGTTGCGACTCGACATCCAACTCGCCGCCGTGATTCTTGGTGATGATGAAATAGGAGACACTGAGCCCAAGCCCGGTCCCGGACCCTTGTTTTTTCGTGGTGAAAAAGGGGTCGAAGACATGCCGACGCGTCACCTCGTCCATGCCGGGCCCATTGTCCTCGATCTCCATGCAGGCCATGCCCCGGCTGGAATCGAGATAGGTTCGGACAATAAAATGCGGGTTGACGGTTCGCGCCGCCTGCATGGCGTGAACGCCGTTGGTGAGGATGTTGAGAATGACCTGCTGAATCTTGGTCTCCTGGCATGGAACCATCGGCATGTTTTCCGCGTATGCCCTTTCGATTTTGATCTGCTTGAAATCATATTTCTTTTTCAAATCGTAGTCCGTCGCCGCGAGGGCGATGGTTTTGTCGAGAATCTTGTCCAGATCGTGGGATGTCCGGGCCGCGTCTTCCTTGCGCGCGAAACTGAGCATGTTCTCCACGATCACCGCGATGCGCCGGCCGGAGGCGATGATGCCATCGAGCATGCGGGGAACGCCGCGCGCTTCCATGAATTTCTCGATGGCGTCCATGGTCGTGCCGGCCTCCTCGGCGGCCTTGTGATTCGCCGGCATGTCGAGGTGCGTCCGCAGCCGGCTGGACATGACCTCGGCGGTCTGCATCATCCCCGCCAGGGGATTATTGATCTCGTGCGCCATGCCGGCGGCCAAGCCGCCCACGGTCAGCATCTTCTCGCTCTGGATCACCATTTCTTCCATGCGCACCCGCTCCGTGACATCGTCGACCCGGATCACCGCGCCCTCCACGCCGTTGGCGACCAAGGGAAAAATGGTGATGTCCTCGAAACGGTGTCCCCCTTCCGTCTCGCACGGAATCTTGGGGGATTTGATGACCCGGCGCTCGCGGATGGATTCCCGGATGCGCTCCATCTCTCCGCTCAGCCGGGGCAGGACCGAGACCAGGGACCGGGACCGGACCGCCTCGAAGTTCAGGCCCGTGGCCAGTTCCGCCTGATTGTTCCACTGGGTGACGTTACCCGCGCCATCCACGGCGACCAGCATGGACGGCATGGAATTGATGATGTTGGAGAGGTAGTTGCGCAAACGGCGCACTTCATCCTCGTTCTCCCTGCGCAGGGTGACGTCGGTCAGGAAGCCGTAAAAAATAACATCCTCGCCTTCCTGAACCGGAACCGCATTGGCGGAAAACCAGATGCTCTTGCCGTCCGGGCGGTTGAAACGCCCTTCGTAGCGCCAAGGAAGGACCTCGGTCACGACCTCGTGCACGGATCGCAAAAATGTTTCCCTGTCTTCCTCTGGCAGACACGCGTGAAAGCGCTCGACAAATGTTTCCGGATTCGCCTCCAGTCCAAACATTTCCAACGCCCTGGCGCTGACGAACTCATTGCGGTAGTCCTGCTTCCCAACGGCCCGAAATTGGTAGACCACGCCAGGAATGTTGTCGGTCAGCCGCTTCAGACGCGCTTCGTTCTCCCTGATCAACCGCTCCTGCTTGTGCCATTCGGTCACGTCGCGGAAAACCAGAACCACGCCAGTGAGATGTCCGTGCTCGTCACGGATCGGCGCGGCGCTTTCGGCGATCTGAAAGCGTCGTCCGTCCCTGGCGATCAACACGGAGTGGCTGGTGGAATCCAGGCCGAGCCCCGCGACGAAAATGCGGTCCCCCGAGCTGGCGACCCGTTCCCCGGTCCGCATGTTTTCCATGTGCAAAACGTCGCCAAGCCCTCGGCCGATGGCTTCCGCCGACTTCCATCCGGTCAAGGCCTCCGCCGTGGGATTGAGGCGGGTGATCAGGCCCGAGGTATCGGTGGTGATCACGGCGTCGCCGATGGAATCCAGAGTCGTGCGCATGTGATTTTCACTGGCTTTCAGCTGGTCTTCCCGCTCGCCGATGGTCGCGGCCATGGCCTGCAGGCCCAGGCCCAGATCCCGAAACTCCACCGGTCCGCCCGCTGGCCAATCCAAAACATAACTCCCGCCCGCGATGGCCCTGGCCCGATCCGCATAGGCGTTGACCAGCCGAGACAGTCCGCTCGCGACACGCCAGGACAACAGAAAGGAAGTCAAGAGGGCGAAAACGCCCGCGCCGGTCAACAAGGCGAGACAGGTGCGCAGGGGAGCGAAAACCTGATCATGCGGCCGCGCGACGACCACGTTCCATCCAATGGGGTCGATGCCGACGACGGACCCCAGCATCCGCGTTCCGTCCCAGATGAAGGACCGCGCCCCTTCCGAATCGCCTTCGGCCGACAGCGCGGCCATGACGTCTCCCAGATGGTATCCCTGATTGCGCGAATTTGAATCGGCGATGACGCGCCCCAATCCATCGACAAGGGCGATCCGCATCACGTCATGGGCGGGAAAGTTGCCAATGAATCCGGCCAGATTCTCCAGGGTGATTTCCCCGACAAGAACGTGACCGCGAATGGGCTTGACCACGGCCACGGCGAGGCGGCTGCTGACCGTGGACAGAAAAATCTTGGACCAGGAGACGCGCTCCATCTCGCGCTTGGCGAAAAACGACTGGCCGGAAATGTCGATCCCGAGCAGATCTTCCCGCTTTGCCCGGCTGTTCGCGGGCAGGCCAAGATTTTCAATGACGCCGTCCGTTTCCGAAATCAGAAAGATGGTTTCGAAAAACGTTCCGCGACCGCACCCGGCATTCAGAAGCGCGCGGACCTGGCCCTCGGACAAATCTCCCTCCAGCATGTCGCCCAGGGTCCGCACTTGGCGCTCCCGACTCAGCAGGTACGCCTGGACCTCGCGGCCAATGGAGCGGGCCAGGGCGTCCTGCTCCGAGGAAATGTCGGACCGCAGCAAGGGATACAGATAGAGCCAGAGCAAAACGGCGATGATGGCCACGGGCAAGGCGGCGACAAGGGCCATGCGCCAGGAGACAAAGCGACGAAGCGGGATCGGGACGGCCATGGCGCTACTCGAGGACGACGAATTCACCGTCGCGCACCATGCTGATGGAGGCGTGAGACCGCTCGATGTCTCCGAAGCGGTCAAAGGTGATCTCGTTTTGCAAGCCCTGGAACGTGCGCACGGTCAGTACCGTGTCCTTGAGCGACGTTCCCGCGTGTTGCCGGCGCAAGGCCTCGAGAACCACGTTGGCTGCGTCGTATGCGTACACGCCGGGAAAACCGGGCTCGCGGCCATAACGCTCGATATAGGTTTTCCTGAAGGCGAGGTACGCGGGGGAGGAATTCGCCCGGGTGAATGTCTGGAGCACGGTCACGCCTTCCACCGCCTTGCCCCCCAGCTCCAGGAGCCGTTCCGTGGCTCCCCAATCGGAAAGGGTGATATGGACCTGCGAGTTCCGCTTTCGGATCTGCTGGCACAGCAGGGCCGCGTCCATGGAGTTGGCGATGATCAGAATGCCGTCCGGCTCCGAACTCAACAAGTCATCGGCGAGCGTCGAAAAACTCGTCGCGTTGTTTACCTTGAACCCCAGCGCGGCGGAAATCCGATTGCCGGGGAGGGTGAACGCCGCCTGAAAATTTTTCAGCCAATTTTCGGAGTAGACCTCGTTGTTCAAATCATACGCGGCCGCGACCCGATGAAAGGTTCTGTTCCTGACGTGGTAGGCCGCGCTTTTGCCGGCGTTCTCCCTGGTTGTCGCCGTGATCCGAAAAAAATAGTCATCCAGGCCCGACAGTTTCTCGGAACTGACCGTCGGACTGACGCCAAGAATCCGCAACTCATTCAAGATTGGCGCGACAGCCCAGGCCATGTCGCTGGTCATGGGGCCGACAATCCCCTCCACGCCCTCCGCCGCCAGCTCCCGGACAACCGTGCGGGCCGTGTCCGGGTCCTGGCGATCGTCCCTGGCGACAAGCTGAACGCGCCGGCCCCGTATCCCGCCATCCGCGTTGACCTGATCCACGAGCAGTTGCACCGCGTCGCGGCCGGAAATCCCGAGATCCGCGACGCGGCCGGACGCGCCGGCCACGAACCCGATCTTGATCGGCTCTTCGGGCCCGCATCCCGCAAGCAGCGCCAGCACGACAAACGCGACACGCGCCACGCCCCCCCAGGCGAACAGAATCGCTTTTCCCCGCATTCCCTCCTCCCTCGGGGCCCAAGCAGATCAAGGCCCCGCGCTTACGTTCCCGGATTGCACGACTGGACGCTTTTCCCGTAGCAGGCATTTCGCTTTAAAAAAAGCCCTGTTGTCATCACTGGAGTTTTTTTCGCGGCGGAAGGAAAGAAGGCGGAATCAGTACTTCTGTTTGGCGGGCGGGAGCGGAGCGCCGCACTTCTCGCAGCGGTCCCGACGTTTTTCACCAGTCGTGGCCGGTTGGCGGTGTCCGCAGCTAGGACAGACACGAATCTGGGAGATCAATCGGCGGAGCATCTCGACAAGAAACATGGCCATCTCCTCGGCTGAAAATCACGGTTCGCCACGTCGTTCATTCGGACCCGCAAGACGCGGAAGCGGAAAAATCCAGGGGCAGATCGATGGTGAAGCGGGTCCCGACGCCGGGCTCGGTCCACACGTCCATGCGGCCGCCATGCCGCTGGGTGACGACGAAATAGGCGACGGCAAGACCCAGACCAGTGCCTTGGCCGGGCGGCTTGGTGGTGAAGAAGGGTTCGAAAATCCGCCGCGCGACTTCCGGAGACATGCCCGGCCCGTTGTCCTCGATCTCGACGCGCACGAAGTCGCCGTCGAGCCGGGTCCGGACACGGATTGTGGGATCAGCGGAGGGCCGAGCCAGAAGGCTCATGGCCTGGGCCGCGTTGCGCAGTATGTTCAAAAAGGTCTGCTCGATGTCCGTGTCGACGCAGACAATGCTCGGCAGGCTCTCCCCGAACTCGCGGACGATCCGGATGGAGCGGAAATCATGGCGCGCGCGCAGTTCATAGTCGCTCCCGGCCAGTTCCACGGCCCGCTCGATGAGTTCATGCACGTCGCGGGACGCGCGCTGGTCCCCGCTTCCCCGGCTGAAGCAGAGCATGTGGCGGATGATCCGGGCCGACCGCTGGGCTGCGGAGCGGATATCCCGCACATAGGTCTCGACCTTGCGCTCGCGCAAGTAGACCCCGACCAGGGCCAGATCGAGCCCAAGCCGCCGGGCCACGGCCATGTTCCCCGGAAAGGACGTGTCCATGCGCTGCTCCAGCAGTTGCGCGGCCTGCGCGATGATGCCCAGGGGATTGTTGAGTTCATGGGCCACGCCGGCCGTGACGCCGCCCACGGAAATCATCTTCTCGGCCTGGATCATGAGTTCCTGCATCTTCCTGAACTCGGTCATGTCGCGGACCACGGCCATGACGACGCGCTCCGTCCCGAGACTGATGACCTGCGCGGACAGCACGCAGGGCAGGACTCGGCCATCCCGGGCCCGCAGCCTGAACTCGAAATTGTTCACGAACCCGTCCCGGTCGAGCAGGTCCTGGAGCACGTCGCGGGCTTGGGGGTCGCCAAACAAACCCAGATCCGAGGGCGCCCGGCCCCGGACATGCTCCACGTCATGGCCGGTCAGGCCCGTGAAGGCCTCGTTCGCGTCCAGGAGCACGCCGCTGTCCAGGGCGACCAGGAGCACGGCGTCGGGCGAGAGACGAAACAGTTTCGAAAATTTTTCCTCGGACTGGCGCAAGGCCTCCTCGGCCCGCTTGCGCTCGGTCATGTCGATTCCGATGCCGGTGAAATACTCCCGACCGTCCAGCTCCAGGCCAACGGCCGTGAAATAAAACGGAACGCGGGCTCCGGATTTGATCCGCAGACAGGCTTCTTCCTGGGCGGCTCCGCTCGCGCGCACGCGCTGGATGGCGGAGTGGATGCGCTGGATGGTTTCCGGATCGCCGACGTACCAATCGTCCAGATGCATTCCGGCCAATTCCGCGTCGCTGTAGCCGGTCATGTCCACGTGGCGCTTGTTCCAGCGCACCAATCGGCCCTCGGCGTCGTACAGATAGAGGAGGCCCGGCACGCTATCGAGCAC
>CAYLNA010000090.1:0-7544 GCA_964384665.1 uncultured Desulfovibrionaceae bacterium
CCTCGATCAGGGGCAGGCCGCTCACGTCCCGAGGCCGGGATTCTTCCGCCGGACGAGGCAGACCCGCGACAAAGGCGCGCAGCGGCTCGCGCCAGGCCGAGGTGTCGGCATAGTCCCGCGCCCCGGTCAGGATATGCGTCCGGACTCCGGTCATGCCCTGGGCGAACTTCGATAGCTCCGACGCTGAAAAGACAGGATCGAGCTCGGCCTGGACCACGGTCCAGGACAGACCGGCCTTGGTGAACGGATCGAAACGGATTTCCTCGGCGTGGCGCGTCCAGGTCAGGCCGCGGCCAATACCAAAGGGATGGGCCAAAGGTAGACTAGGCCGAAACCCGAGGCTCAAGCCCCCCAGGAAAGATCCGGCCGGTGCCTGAACCAGACTGGCGTAGACAATGCACGCGCCGGCTCCGCGCCCGGCCAGGGCCGGGGCGGACAGGCTGGCCAGGCCCAGGGTTTTCTGGGCGTATTTGCTCATACTTTCCAGTTCATAGGACACGTTGGGTTCGTAGCCTTTGTCCGCGATCTGACGGAGATAGCGGGCCGTGTCCACGCCCAGGACCAGGGCTCCAGCGTCGCCGGCCGTGCGGGCCATCTCCTCTTCCGCCGCGCCCCAACCTTCGACATCCGAAAGCAGGACCAGGACAACCACCGGATCTTTCTCCTGCCCGCGCACGAGCACATCGCCGAATGGCCCGAAGACCAGGCCGGAGGCAAACGCCGTCTGGACCACGACGCCCATCAACCCCGCCAACCAGAAGAAAACCTTCATTTTCCCACCATCCCGCGCATGCCTCCGGCCACCAGGGCGGCGACCTCGGTCAGGGTTCCGGGCAGCGCCAAGCCGCCCTGGGTCAAGATATAGCTCGGCTCCCAGGTCGGGCCGAATTTTTCCTTATAGCTGCGCAAACCACGAAAATTATAGAAATCCTCGGCGTGGGAATACAGAAAATTCCCCACCTTGTTCCAGATCGGGGTCAGGGGATGGACCTCCAGTCCCGAAAACGGAGCCACGCCCAGATTGAACCGGGCGAATCCCTGCTGCTGGCCCCAGAACATGAGCATGAACAACAGATAATCCATGACCCCGCGCGGGGCGCCGCGCACGAAACGCATCAGGTCGATGGCCAATTCGGTCCGGCCGCCCATCCAGACATTGCCGAAAGCCAAAATCTTTCCGTTCTGCCGAACCACGGCCGTGTGGAAGCGGGCCAGATAGGCCGGGTCGAAACAACCCAGAGAAAAACGCTTTTCCCGCGCGTGCTTGAAGGAGAGCCAGGCGTCGGAAATGGCCCGGACCTCGGCCTCGATGTCCGTGAATCCGGCCGGCGGGATGACCTCGAACACGCAGCCGTTCTTTTCCAGGTTGTTCTTCTTGTAACGCAAGCCCTGCCGGGCCGCGCCGTTCAGATGGAAAGACGGCAGGTCGACGATGGCTTCCTCGCCGATTTTGAGCAGACTCAGGCCCATGTCCCAGAACAGATGCAGCCGATCCTGGGGCACGCCATAGAACACCGGCCGACCGCAGTGTCGGTCGCAGACTTCGCGGAACTGCCAGATCAGTTCCTGGGCTTCTTCTTCCCGACCCACGGGCGGCCCCATGGTCACCCAGGTCCGACCGGTGACCCCGAACATGAGAAAGGACTCCCGACTCTGGCTAAACAAAAACGTCTTGTCGCCAAGCAAGGCCAGATTGGCGCGGGTATGCCGACAGGCGGCGACAATGTCCCGGACCAGGTTCATGTCCTCCAGGGGGGCTGGAGCCGGGCGGTACGGAGCCGGGGCCAAGAGACGCGTCACGGCCAGGATCAAGCCCACCGCCCCGGCCCCGACCCAGGCCCGGACCACGTTAGACACCGAGCCATCCATGGTGAACGTCAGCCAAAAATCCCCGGCATGGTCTCCATGATGATAAGAAAAGGCGGCCAAGCCGGTGGTCGCGACCAACACCAAGCCCATGGCCACAAGCCAGCCAGGGGTGAAGCGGTCGGAAAACAGACTCGAATGGCGGGCAAAGCGATGCCGATTGGGCACAAGGACCGCCAGCATCCCGCCCAGGGCCAGGGCTTCCTCGAAATCCCCGCCCCGGAGCAACGCGGCCGCCATGCCCAGGACAAGCATGACCAGGGTCAGGTGAAAGGCCACGTCCAGGCGGCGCTGGATGCCCCTGGCCAGAAAAAGCAGGCACACCCCCACGACGCTGCCGATGAGGTGCGATCCGCCGACCACGGTGCCGGGCAGATAGTCGGCCAGCCAGGACAGCCGCCATTCCAGGGACGGCGTGGCTCCGGACAGCAGGAGGATGGTTCCGGCGGCAAAAGTGAGCACGGCCAGGACCTGCGGGACCAGGGCGGTGGTCCAGCGCACCCCGGCTTCGAAGAGCAGCCGGGCCACGGGAACCGTGCCCAGCACCTCGCGCACGGCCAGGGTGGTGGCGGCCAGAATGAGCGGCACGATGTAATAGACGACGCGAAAAGCCACCAACGAGGCAAAGAGTTGGCCGTTATCCGCCCCGTCCGGAGTCAGGACCATGAAGGCAGTCTCGAACACGCCCACCCCGCCCGGTGCCTGGCTGAGCACGCCGGCCAACTGGGCCAGCATAAACCGGGTGAAGAAAACCGCCAGCTCCGGCCGGTCCCCCAGGAGGGCGAACAGAATCAGCCCGGACAGTCCCCAATCCAGCACCGAAAAAACGACCTGGACGATCGCCGTGCCCGGCCCCGGCGCGGGAATCCGAAATCCGAACACCGACAAGGCATCCCGCCAGCGGACCGAGGCCACGACATACAGCAGCGGCAAGGACGCCAGACCCAGACCCAGGATGTCGCTGCCCAGGGCCAGGAGCTGACCGGCCTCGGGACTGAGAAACAGGGCCAGCCCGCCCAGGCCGACCAGACCCAGCCACAGGCTGATGGTGGTGAACAGGGCGATGCGGCCCACGTCGGCGGCGGACAGCCCCCAGGCCGCGTAGAGGCGGAACTTGATGGTGCTGCCGGACAGGAAGGAAAAGCCCAGAGTGTTGGCAAAGGCATTGCCGATGAAGGACGAAATGGCGATGCGCTTGAGCGGCTGCGGCACGCCGGCATACCCGCAGGCAAAGTGCTCGTAACCGGCCAGGACCGCGTAATTGAGCACGGTCAGGCCAAGGGCCGCGCCCAGACTTTGAGCGGAAATGGCGGTCAGGGCATCCCAGATCTGACCGACACTGACATGACTCAACTCCCGGCTGAGAAAACGCAGGGCTGCGGCGATGAGCACCACGGAAACCACGGGTCCCCAGAACGAGACCGAACGAAAACGCATGGACACGCCTCCATCAATGGCGAACTACGCCGGATTTCCGATTTGCAGGACACGAAAGGGCCGAGACGGAGGGCATGGCGACAAGAAATCCGTCCCGCGCGCCGCGCCAAGAACACGGCCTCGGCCACGAGGCCGGACCGCCAGTGCGGAGCAAGGCTCACATACGGTCCGGCCGTGAGCCTGTAAACGGACTTTTCGCGACGATTCGGAGAAAACGCGGGCGATTCAGGCTCGAAATCGGGCCGCCATCGGGAGCCTGACCGTCAATCGGCTGGTGGTCCGCCCCATCCATGACGCCGAGAGCTTCACCTTCGAGCTGGTCCATCTGGCCGAAAGTATCGGGATCATGACTCAGAAACTCAAAGCCAGACGTGACTTCTCCCAGGGCCTTCTCTCGGCCTTCGCCATGCCCTGCTGCGCCTTTGACCAGGACAACAAGGTTCTGACCGGCGGTGCCCCCGGCCTGTCCCACACGGCCCTGCGCCACAAAATCCGCAAGCACGGGTTGCAGATCAACCGTCCCCTACGTATCATGACCGGCAATCTGTAGTCCCGCCGGAACATCTCCGTTGTCAGGCCTGGCGCACGCCATCCGCGGCATTCGCGGCCCGGTTTCCCTGTCCGGCCGCGGCCGTGACCATCCCAGCATGCAAGGAGCACATGGTTCTGTCGCCCCCCTTTGAAAAATTCGCCCAGCGCCTGCAGGATTTCCTGAACACGCAGCCGACCCTGCAGGCCATCAGCAGCAGCCTGCCCCTGGCCCTGCCCCTGATCATGGTCGGGGCCGTAATGCTCATGCTGCGCAATCTGCCCTGGACGGCGGCACAGTCCGCCCTGAACGAATTCCTCGGTCCGGCCGGCATCGAAACCTGCGAAGCCCTGGTGTCAGGCACCCTTGGCGTGACCGCCCTGGCCATCCTCGGGGCCTTCACGGCCATCCGGACCATCAAGGCCAACGACAGCCGCACAGGTCTCTACACCTGTCCCGCCCTGGCCGCCGTGGTGGTGCTGTCCTGCTTTTTCATCCTGGCCGCACCGGCCGATCCCGAGTCCTGGCACACCGTCCTGTCCCTGAGCAACGGCTTCACGCTCTGCCTGGGCACGGGCATCGCCGGCACAGCGGTCTTTCTGGCCCTGGCCCGACGGTCAGCCCTGCGCCTGTCCCTGGACGGCATCGGCAATCCCTTTGCGCGGGACGCCATGTCCACCATGCCCGCGGCCGTGCTGACCCTGCTGCTCTTTGCCGTGGCCAAGGCCCTGCTGCTAGTGTCCGGCATCGACGACCTGCAGGAGACCCTGCGACAGGTCATTGTCCAACCCTTTCTGAACACGCCCGACGGTTTCGGGCTCGCCACTCTGTACACGCTTCTGTCCCAAGCCATCTGGCTGCTCGGAGCGCACGGCCCCAACCTGCTCGTCCCCGTGGAGGCTCACGCCCTGATTCCCGCGGCCCTGCACAACGCCGAAGCCCTGGCCAACGGTCTGACTCCGGCCCACATCGTGACCAAGCCCTTTATCGACGTCTTCACCCGCATCGGCGGGTCCGGCAGCACCCTGAGCCTGATTCTGGCCGTTGTCCTGGTTTCCAGTGACAGAGGCACGCGCAAGCTCTGCCTGCTGGCCCTGGGTCCGGCCCTGTTCAACGTCAATGAACCCTTGCTCTTCGGGCTGCCCCTGGTCCTCAATCCGACCTATGCCCTTCCCTTCCTGCTGGTGCCCGCACTGCAGGCCGGCACGGCTTGGCTGGCCACCATCCTTGGACTGATCCCGCACACGGTCGAGGCCTGCACCTGGACCACGCCGCCCCTGATCAACGCCTACCTGACCACCGGCTCCCTGAGCGGCACGGCCATGCAGGCGGTCAACATTGGCCTTGGCACCCTGATCTACCTGCCTTTCGTCCGCCTCTCGGATACCAGCAGGCAACGCCAGGACATCCGGGTCATGCAGTCCCTGCTGCGCACGGCGGTCAACTGCGAAACCCGCCCCGAGCGCCGCAAATGCATGGATGCTCCAGGAGACACAGGCCATCTGGCCAAAATACTGGCTCACGATCTGGTCGAGGCCCTGCGCCGTCAGGACCAGCTCTACTTGGTCTATCAACCCCAGCACGACGCCGTGAACCAGACCATCACCGGCGTGGAGGCCCTGCTGCGCTGGAAGCATCCGGTCTTCGGTCATGTGGCTCCACCCGTGACCATTGCCCTGGCCGAGGAAAACGGTCTCATCCACGCACTCGGGCTGTACATCCTGAACGAAGCCTGCGCACAGCGCGGCGCATGGATCGACCGCGTCCCCGAGGCAATGACCGTTTCCGTCAATGTCGTCCCGGAGCAACTGCGCACGCCGGACTTCCGGGCACAGGTCATGACGACCCTGCGCGACCACAATTTGCGACCGGACCTGCTGGAGCTGGAAATCACTGAATCCTCCGTGCTGGAACCGGAGCAGAAGCTGCTGGACACACTGGCGGCCCTGCAGGAACAGGGGGTCAGAATCTCCATCGATGACTTTGGCATGGGGCACGCGTCGCTGCGTTATCTGCGCGCCTTCCCCGTGGACAAGATCAAGATCGACCGCTCCCTGACGGATCTGGACAGCAATAGCGTCAACGAACAGATCGTGCGCAGCGTCATTGCTCTCTGCCACGGTCTGAACATCGCCACTATTGTCGAGGGTGTGGAACTGCGGGAACAGGTGGACCGTTTCATGAATCTCGGTTGCACTATCTTCCAGGGCTACTACTACAGCAAACCCGCTCCCGGCGAACTGTGCCTGGAAATCATCCGACAAACCTGCCGAAAGACGAACGCGCTCGGGGAGTCGCGCTCACCGGCAGACTGACCACGCCGGCATCAGCGAAATCGGGCCGCGTTCTCGCCCATGCGGGCCAGAATCTTCTGCAGAGCCACGCGGGACAGGCCGGAGACGCGGGCCGCCTCGGACACGTTGCCCCTGGTCTGATTCCATTTCTAAATCTAAAGCGCATTCATGATCCACGGCCAAGCCACGATTGAACGAACTCTGGGTCGGTCCTGTTCCATGTCGCTCAGTGCGTCGGCCAAATGCACAAAGGCGCACACGCCAACTCACGTCAGACCTATGCTCCAAAGTTTACACCATGCACACATAAAAAAGCGCGACATGTCCTGCCGCGCTCTGGATATCCGCCATGCGAAAAAGCGACACTCACTTCTGAATATCGAGTTCCCGTTTCTTGGCGTAAATGAAGCGGACCAGCTGGTATTCAAAGGGGCTGCCGGTCTCGTAGTAGCGAAACTTGACCTGATGCCGGGCGTCCACGGCCTTGAGTCCGTAAACTCCGGTGGAAGCCGCGCCCTGGGCGGCCCAGTTCAGGCCGTCGAAGATGAAATCGGCCGGATTGAGGGTCAGGACCGCGTCCATGGCCAGGCCGCCCGTGTCGCGTACGCCCGACGGCCCGAACACGGGCAGGACCAGATACGGCCCGGCCGGAACGCCCCAGAAGCCCAGGGTCTGCCCGAAATCCTCGTTTTCCTGAGGGATGCCGCCGTTGCCGAGAACGTCGATGAGCCCGCCCAGACCGATGGTGGTGTTGAACACGAAACGGCCGAAGGAGACCGAGGCCTTCTTGGCCTTACCCTGCAACACGGCGTTGATGAAGATGGGAATTTCTCTAACGTTATTGAAAATATTTGAAATTCCGTGCTGCACGCTCACCGGCAGAACCTCCTCGTAGACCTCGACCACGGGCAGATACACATACCTGTCCAGCTCGGCGTTGAAGCGGTACATCCGGCGGTTGAAGCCTTCCCATGGATCGTCCACCAGGAATGGCTGGGTCGAGGCCGAGGGTTCCATGGGCAGCCCCCTGTGCACAGGGGCCTGAAAGTCTCCGGGCCGATGCTCGGCCGTGGCCGCGCAACCGACAAGGAGGCCGCAGATCAGAAGACAAAGAAATATGCGCATGGGGAGTCTCACTTCCGGAAATAATCCAGCATGGCCGCCACGTTGTCGCGGTAGCGCAGATTGCCGCAATGTCCGCCGACCGGATAGAGGGTCAGACGCGGGCCAAAGGTTGCGGACAAAAAATCGAAATTGTCGGGGGTCAGGATGGGATCGTCGGCATTGGTCATGACGGCCACATTCCCGGCCCGGCGCAGAAAGGGCGCAACCCGCTCCAGGCTGCACGCGGCCACGATCATGTCGGCAGTCAGGCTCGGGTCGCGAAAACGCAGATAGGGAATGAGGTATTCGCGGGC